>JAKLJF010000003.1:0-9915 GCA_023151335.1 Thermoanaerobaculia bacterium
ATGTACGTCATTCCCTTTTGCATGGGTCCCGTAGGCTCGCCATACTCCCGGTACGGCGTGGAAATTACCGATTCCGAATACGTGGTCGTGAACATGAAGATCATGACCCGCATGGGCAAGCATATTATGCCATACCTGGAAACACACCCGTATGTGAAGTGCGTCCACTCCATCGGCGCCCCGCTGCAGCCCGGACAGGAAGATGTCAAATGGCCCTGCAACCAGGAAAAATACATCACCCATTTCCCGGAAGACCGGCTGGTGGTGTCTTATGGCAGCGGCTACGGCGGCAATGCCCTGCTGGGAAAAAAATGCTTTGCCCTGCGCATCGCTTCCGTAATGGCGCAGGAAGAGGATTGGTTGGCCGAACACATGCTTTTGATGGGTGTGGAATCGCCGTCGAAGGAAAAAACCTATATCGCCGCTTCTTTCCCGAGCGCCTGCGGTAAAACCAACTTCGCCATGCTGATCCCGCCCAAAGAAATGGAAGGCTGGAAGATCAGCACCGTGGGCGACGACATTGCCTGGATACACCGCGGCAACGACGGGGGGCTGCGGGCCATTAACCCCGAATCCGGCTACTTCGGCGTGGCGCCCGGCACCAACTACGAGACCAACCCCAGCGCCATGGAAACCATCCGGGCCAACACCATATTTACCAATGTGGCCATCACTCCCAACAGCGACGTATGGTGGGAAGGCATGACAAAAGAGCCCCCCGCCGGTCTGACCAACTGGATGGGCCAGCCCCACGATCCGGCAAGCGGCAAACCCGCCGCCCACCCCAATGCCCGTTTCACTGCCCCGGCCCATCAAAACCCGGTGCTCGACTCCGAATGGGACAACCCCGCCGGTGTGCCTATCGCTGCATTCGTATTCGGCGGACGCCGCGCTTCGGTGGTGCCCCTGGTGTACCAATCGTTCAACTGGAACTTCGGCGTATACCTGGCCGCCACCATGGGCAGTGAAACCACCGCGGCGGCCTTCGGCGCCCAGGGCGTCGTACGCCGCGACCCTTTCGCTATGCTGCCGTTCATGGGTTACAATATCGGCGATTATATCAACCACTGGCTTCAATTCGGGCGGAAACTACCGAACGCGCCCAGAATTTTTAATGTCAACTGGTTCCGGAAAGACGAAAACGGAAAATTCATCTGGCCCGGTTTCGGCCAGAACATGCGCGTGCTGAAATGGATCATCGACCGCGTACACGGCCGGGTTTCCGCCATTGAAAGCCCGATCGGCTGGATACCCCGTTACCGGGATATCGACTGGACCGGTCTGGAATTCTCCCGCGAAAATTTTGAAAAGATCATCACTATCGACCGGGAATCCTGGAAAACGGAGTTGTTCTCTCACGAGGAGATGTTCTCCCGTTTCTACAACCGCCTGCCCAAAGAATTTTTCTTCATGCGCGAACTGCTGCTGTCGTCGCTTTGGCGCTCGCCGGAGTATTTCGGGTTGCAGCCGGAGGTGCATTGAGGGCGTTGAGGAACAGCATTACCTGGTCAGGGCGAACCGTGTCGTATGCCGTTCGCCCCGGCCGTTCGACGTTTCTAGGAAATATACGCCTGCTGGCCAGGTCGCGGGCAAATCCAGTGTGAGCAAAACGGATTCCATGTTTACCGTTTGTTGGTACAACAGGCGGCCGTACAGGTCCGCGATGTGCAGTTGCACGATTTGATCCTTCCATTCCGGTATCCGCACCTTCAACACGTCCGTTACAGGATTAGGAAATATCTCGATTCCTTTTTGCCCCGGATTCAGGATGGTTTTGCGATCAACGGCCTCCTCCGGCTTGAAAACTGTTTGTTGAACAGAGCAATCGAAAACATTCAGGTGGGTTTCGAAATATAGTTGCGGGAAGAGCTTCGCTGCTGCATGAATAAACAGCGGTTCCGATTGTGGCGGGAGGGTATATTCAAAAATGTCGGACTGTCCGTTGGCCATACCGTCGCCGATGCTTTTAAAACGAATCGAGTGCGCGGGTGAACTATTCGGATTGCGTACTTCGTATTGCCTCCCGCCGGGTGTAGTATAAATTGTGTTCGTCGTGGGTTTGTCGGCAATGACGCCATTCGGAAGTTGAAAAATAACATACAGGAGTTTGTCGGCGCAAAAGTTGGTAATTCGCATGCGGTAGGTTCTTTGTTTTGCCGGATTTTGAAAAATTCCCAGTATCTCAAATTTCACACAAGGCGTAGTTTTTACATCGCAAGCTGCCTCTTCCGGCGGCGTATCGCAAATTTTTTGGCAAATGGCTTCAGTTGTCAGGTTTACCGGCACGCCGTCTGCAGGCGCCACCGCCGCATAGTTGTTTGGAATGTTGATAGGCGCCAGGGGTTGCAAACCGTCATACGGCGTGGGATAATCCGATACCACGACATCCAGGTTCCTGACAAAGTCGCAGGGGCCTTCCAAGTTACCATCCAAATCCAGCTTTCCAATGAGTATATCCGATCCGAAACCGCCTGGCGTACAACCGGTCAGGTACAGGGTATCGGAAAGCAGGATGATGTCCCGGAAGCCGTCTTCACCGTTGCTTCCATACGATTTTCCCCAGAGGTAATCGCCGTTTTTGGCAGTTTTGATGATATAGAATTCCCGTCCGGCGGGATTTGGGCGCAGAAAGAATCCACAAAGCAAATATCCGTCCGGACGGATGATCAGGCGGTAGGAGCGTTCCTCGTTGCCGCCGGCGATGTCGTACTTTTTGGCCCAGGCGATCGCCCCGGTCGAATCGGTTTTCAGCAGTTGCAATGTAGTTGCGGTAAGGCTTACAACGTTGTCGTTTCCCCAGCCGGCTATCACGATGCTGTCGCCGTCTGGTTGCAGGGCATTGGTATACAGGTGAGCAACTTCGTTTCCGTTTCTTATATAACACCGCGACCACTGTAGATTACCGGCCAGGTCCATCCTGGTCAGGGCGGCTCTGTAGCTATCGTGTCCTCCACCCGGCAATGTATGACGGCCGCAAGCGTATATGTTATTGTTCCGGATAAATACTTCGTCGAAGATGTCGCAATTGCCCAGGTTAAAGTGGCGATCCCAAACCAGTTCGCCGGTATTGCGGTCAATTTCCATCACCATAGCATCGCAGCCGTGGGAAGTATTGATTAAGGCGTCCGATTGTCCGAACAAGAGGTAATTCGATCCTGCGTTTTTTTCCAGCATCCTGGTGAAGTAACAATTATCGGGATCGTTCAATATACTGCGCCATTTCAATTGTCCGTCGCTGGCATCAATTTTAAACGCGTAACACCATACGCCCAAGGCTGATGCATTACCAACGCCGATGATTTGCCCGTCTGAGTCCAGACGCATGTCGTTTATCACATCGAAGCCGGGCGCCATGTCGATGGACTGTGCCCACAGAACGTTCATATTTTTGTCGGTACGAACGATGAGGGTGTAGTCGTCCACGGATGCGCCCAGCAAAAAGGTTTCGTTGGGCGCGGCCATTATTTTGTAGCCGGCGGTGTTTTGTCCGGGAATAAAAAGACGTTTGAAAAATGTTGCACCGCAAAAGGAATCCGTTTGCGCGGCGATGCCAGGTTGAGGCGTTTGGTCAGGCTCAGGGGTTTGAACCTGTGTCTGACCGCAGGTCTCCGCAGGAAAGCCTGCGAGAAAAGCACAGAACAGGTACGGGTATAATTTCAGCAGGTTCGATTTAATGAGATCAAGGCGTTGTACTCGTGGGATTAACATCGGCAGAAATGTATTTCAAATTCGGTCTGCAGGTACAAAAACCAGGCCGCGCAGGCGTGTGTGGGACAGGTTTTGTGTAAATTTTGAGACAAAAGGTTAGGTTTTTTAACCCTCAATCAAATTCAATCGTATCGCCGGCTTTATAAGTCTTCTTCGGTTCCGGCGCCGGTTTTTGTTCTTTACCTTTTACTTCCTGCCCTTTGCCTTTAAGCCCTTGTTCTTTGGTTTTAGTGGCCGGCTCAGCGGTGGATTCCGGCTCGCCGAACAGATTGGTTTGCAGCGGTTCATGTGGCGCCGTGGCGGCAGCTTCCCCGGCTTCCACTTCTTTCACGCTGCTCAGCAGGGAATCGCTGAGCCGGTTGCCCACGGCTTTCCAGCCTTTGACGTCCATAAAATTGCCGAGGCTGACTTCGCCGGGCATGGATTTGCCCTTGACCTTTATGGAATATTTGATCCGGGGATTGGGCCTGATACTGGCAAACAGCAGTTTCGACTTGGGATGATCGGTGAGATAGGAGAATTTCTCCCGGAGTTTGTTCGTCTCGATCCGGAAACGTTTGACCATCGTCCAGCCCTTGATCCCGTCGAAGTGTACGGCGTTGATCACCATTTCGGGGTCGAATTTGCCGACGTGCAGGATATCCTTCATTTCAAAGCGCTGCTGCACGTCGGTGTCGGTGACTTCGTAGGAACCGTCGTTGTAGAGCACCAGGATGGTATCGCCGGTATCGAATTCGCCGAGCAGACGGCCGCGTTCCTGGGTGTTGAGGCGGCCGGTGATGTCGTCGAACCAGAGTTTCTGGGCGCCGATGGTGCTTTTGCCCACTTCTTTCTGGCGGATGTTTTTCACCGGGTATTTGGTCAGGATATTGCCCTGGGCGTCGCGGCCTTTGATAGCCAGTTCGCCATAGTCGAAGTCGAATACTTTGATCTTGGCCGGACTGCCGGGGCTGAGCGTGACGGTTACCACCTCGCTTTCGCCATTGGGATTGGCCGTCAGGTACAGGATACGCGAGCCCTTACCTTCGCCGCCCACGGGGTATTCCTTGTCGCGGGTGATAGCCGTAACGTTGAAACGTTTGACCATGCTGCGGCCACTTTTACCGTCCACGTAGGCCAGGTTGTAGGTGGTGCGCTCGTCGTTTTTCTTCCACACGGCCACGTGCAGGATGTCTTTGCCGACAAAGGTTTTTTCGCCGATACGCACCACTTTCATCACGCCGTCGCGGCGGAACACGATGATGTCGTCGATGTCGGAGCAATCCTGCACGAACTCGTCTTTTTTCAGGCCCATGCCAATGAACCCGTCGGCGCGGTTGACGTACAGTTTGGCGTTGTTGGCCACTACTTCCGTGGCGCGGATCTCGTCGAATACCGCGATCTCGGTTTTGCGCTCCTGGCCCTTGCCGTATTTGCTGAGCAGGGTTTCGAAATAATCGATCGCGTAATCGGTGAGGTGTTCCAGGTGATGTTTTGCTTGGGCCAGTTCCTCGTTCAGGCCGGCGATCTCTTCGTCGGCTTTGAAGGAATTGAATTTGGAGATACGTTTGATGCGGATCTCCGTCAGGCGGACGATATCGTCCTGGGTGACTTCCCGGAGTAATTTGATCTTTTTCGTCTCTTTGGCGTAGCCCGGTTCGGCAGGGGTAATCACGTATTTTTTCAGCCCCTTGTCGATGGTTTCGAGAACGGCTTCCCAGGTTTCGCACTCTTCGATGTCGCGGTATATGCGATTTTCGATAAAAATTTTCTCCAGCGAAGCGAAGTGCAGTTTTTCCTCCAGTTCGTGTTTGAGGATTTCCAGCTCCATGCGGAGCAATTCTTTGGTGTTTTCAGTGGAAATGCGCAGCAGTTCGTTTACGTCGGTGAACAGGGGCTTGTTGTCCACGATCACGCAGCAGTTGGGGCTGATGCTCACTTCACAGTCGGTAAAGGCGTACAACGCGTCGATCGTGACGTCGGGGCTGACACCGGGCTGGAGTTCGATCTCTATATCGACGTTGGCCGCGGTTTTGTCGGTCACTTTTTTGATCTTGATCTGCCCCTTGTCGTTGGCTTTGACGATGGATTCGATCAGGTCGGCTACGTACACGCCGTAGGGTATTTCGGTGATCTGCAGCGTTTTTTTGTCTATTTCCCGGATGCGGGCCCGCACGCGCACCTTGCCGCCGCGCGCGCCGGCGTTGTAGTTGCCGATGTCAATCAGGCCGCCCGTCGGGAAATCGGGATAAAGTTCCATCTTCCGGCCTTTGAGCGCCGATATACTGGCCTTGATGATCTCTGAGAAGTTGTGGGGCAGGATTTTGGTGCTCAGGCCCACGGCGATGCCTTCGACGCCCTGCGCCAGCACGAGGGGGAATTTCATGGGCAGGGTGACGGGTTCGCGTTTGCGGCCGTCGTAGGAGAGTTGCCAAACGGTGGTATCGGGGTTGAAGGCAACGTCGAGGGCGAATTTGGTGAGGCGCGCTTCGATATAGCGGGGCGCCGCGGCGGAGTCGCCGGTGCGGTAGTCGCCCCAGTTGCCCTGGCAGTCGATCAGCAGGTCTTTCTGGCCCATGTTCACCAGGGCGTCGCCGATGGCCGCGTCGCCGTGCGGATGGTACTGCATCGTCTGGCCGATGAGGTTGGCCACCTTGTGATAGCGCCCGTCGTGCTGTTCGTACATGGCGTGCAGGATGCGGCGTTGCACGGGCTTGAGTCCGTCTTCCACGGCCGGCACGGCGCGCTCCAGGATAACATAGGAGGCGTAGTCGAGGAAATAGTTCTGGTACATCCCCGACAGGGTGATGATGGTGTCTTCGCCGTTCAGGGAAACGGTGGGCGGAACGGAGGTGTCTTTTTTTGAACGAGCCATGTGTGAAAGGGGAATGTTTTTTCGGCGGGGTTATCAAAAGTATTTTTGCCGTGGCAAAAATACTTTTGATAACCCCGCCGAAAAAACATTTACGAGTTTTAGATCGTGAAAAGTGTTTGGCCGTGGTTGTTGAAGGTAAAAGGGAATGTTGTTGATTAAATCGACGACCTTCGGTTAAAGGGGGAAGTGAAATCCGGGAGCAAAAATAAGCAATTTAAACATTTTTTAAATAATTTGTTTTAAAAAACAAGTGGTGCTCCCGCGGAGGTGTTCCCTGTTATATTCGGTACAACAATTTTCGGGCAGCCTGACTGATAACCAAAATGCCGGACCGGTATTAATGCGCAATTGGTTCACCATATCCACACACTTGAAAAATATCGGTCATGAACGCCTTTGCCTTGTTATTCGCCCTGCTTCCTTTACAAAACGAAAATACCGCTGCCGGAATGTCCCCGGCTATTTTGCCCCTCGCGACAGTCGGGACGCCGGCAGAGATGACGTCTTTCATGGTATCGGACGACTATGCCCAAATCGATTGGAAAGCTGTTCCGGGCGCCGATGCCTACCAGATCCAAATCCGGAAAGATGATGCCCAGTCTTTATTGATCCTGGAAGACAAGACGGTGTGGACGAGTTTTTACTTCCGGGTTGCGCAACCACAGACTGTTTATTTTTTCCGCGTGAGGGCTTCAACGAATGGAAAACCCGGCGGCTGGAGCCCCTGGAAAGAGATGAATACCCAAAGCAGCTTGTCCGAAACGAAGCATTGAGGAAATATAATTTTCTGGGGCTGCTGCCGGCCTCACCATTCTTCCCTCAGCCATTTTCGTATTTCGGCTATGCCGGGGTGGGTGATGTTTTCGGCTTCAAGGGCCTGAAAATCCTCTTCGATCGTGGTTTTGTAGTTTTTGCTCCCATTCGTTTTTCCTTTGAGCGTCAAGTAGGCCGCTTTGGCCTTTTTGGTGTCGCCGCGCAGCAGGTAGGAATGGCCGATGTTGGCCTGTACCCAAATGCGTTCCGGGTCAAGTTCGAGGCAGCGGCGGGCGGCGCGTTCGGCGAGGGGGTAGTCGCGGGCGAAGAGGGCCCAGCGGGATAGGGCGCCGTATTCTGTAATAGATCGATCTTTAATCCATTCGTCAATCTTCTGAAGGCTATCGCATGATTCGGCTACTAACTGAGTAGCTCGTACAAAGTTAGTGTAATCACCAATATATTTTGTTGAGTCTTGAATTGTATAGATATTGTTAAGTACTTCGACCCATTCTTTTAATACCTGCTTTTCACCGGATAGTAAATCATATTCAAGGGAATAAAATACATCCTCATAATGGTCTAAAGATTGAGAATAGCGTTTTAATACTTTATTCAAGTATCCAAGGTTCTTCAAAGTGGCATTTCTTGGAGATGCAAACTTCAAAGCATTTTTACCTATAAATCGCTCATATATCTCTAAAGCTTCATCAAAAGCTTTCTCTGCTTCTTCCAACTGTTGATTGTTTAGATAAAGCAATCCTAAATTATAGAAGATTTCAGCCATATCAGGCAGGAAAGCGTTGGGATTTTTGACCGCTAATTTCCGGTAGATACTCTGCGCTTCGTTGAAAGAGTTTTCAGCTTCCAATTTATTTTGATTAGAATAGTGAAACGCTCCCAGATAATTCAATATAGTAGCTGCATTGGGCATAAAAGCGTCAGGATCTTTGACCGCTAATTGCCGATGAATCCTCAAGGCCTCGTTGAAAGACATTTCCGCTTCTGTCATCTTTTGAGTGGCATTGTAAAACATGCCCAAGTCGCCCAATATAGTTGCCAATTCTGGCAGGTAGGCATCGGGATTTTTTTCTGCTAATTGTCTTTGGATATCCAGTGCTTCAATATAGGCCGCCTCCGCTTCCGAAGATTTTTGATTGATAAAATAAGAATAACCTAATCTGGCTAATGTATTGGCCACATATGGTAAAAAACTATTCGGAGAATCTTTTGATAATAGCCTGTAAATTGATAGTGCTTCAGCATAAGATTCTTCGGCGCCCTTAACGTCTTGAATTTCATGTAAAATATCACCCACATGTACGGTTATTAAAGCCACTTCCGGCCAATATCTGTTTGGGTGGTTTTTATTCAATTGCTCATAGATGTCTAACGCATCTTTTAAAACATCAAAAGATTTGTCAATATCTTGGTTATCATTATAGAAAACAGATAGGTTGATTAAGGCTAATGCTACAGCGGGTAGAAAAGCATCAGGATTTTCAACAGCTAATTCCCGGAAGATGCTCAATGCTTCAGTAATTGTTTTTTCGGTTTCCGCTATTTTTTGATTATTGCGGCGGAAAAGATTTCCAAGGTTATTGAGCACGGCACCGCGTTGGGCATCTGTTTTTGCAACAATCAATGCCTTTTCATACAAAGCAATGGCACCTTGACCTTGGTTTTGTTCGTCAAGAAAAACAGCTACTTCCCAAAGGATATCAAAGTTGACGCTGTCTTTTTCTACAGCCTTCAGGTAATTCTGATATGCCAGGGAGAATTGAAAATCCGCAATCAACAACCGGGCCCGAATCATATAATTTTCCACTCCCTGCTGCCGGGCACGGCGCACTTTTTCTTCCTGGGAGAGCACGCTTTCCCAAAAAGTATCAAGTTTTTCGTCGGACACAAGGGCGAGGGCGGCTTTTACATCGCCTTCCTCACGGAATTTTTCCAGGGCAAGCCGTGCAAAATCGGAGGTTTGGTCGAGGTCTAACTGCGCCAGTCGGGTGGCTAGCTCATCTTTGCTTTTGCGGAGTTCTTCTATTTCCGTGTTTTGTTGCCCTATGAATTTGGTAAGGACGGCGCGCTCATCATCACTCAGATGTTGGCTTTGTCGGCGGGCAATGGAGTCGAGCAACGCCTGATTGGCCTGTTTGATGCGTTTTTCGATGGCTTTTTCATAATCGGCTTTGCGGCTATCAAAGTCGCTGCTTTTTATGATAGCGATCCGGATAACATCGTTCTCATCGGCAGGCATAGCGTAGGTGAAGATAGAGGGATTAGGGCCAAGTAATTGGTACCCTTCTTTGCTGAAGATCAGTTCAAGGGGCTTGCCCGCTGCGATGCCGCTGATTTTTAATTCAAAAATACCAGCCTCGGTTCCCTGCTCCACGGTGTGGCCGCCGTTAAGCGGGGTAAGTTTGGCGAATTTTTCCGGACGGGGCGGATCGTAGCTGTGGTTGAGTACGAGACAGCGGACGGTGCGCTGCGTGTAGAGACAAAGGCTATGCAGGATAAAAAGCCATACTAAGACTTGTTTCATTTGTTTAAAAAATTTGGGTCTGTAACATAATACTCTACTTTTTCAAGGAAAAATT
>JAKLJF010000003.1:9925-10219 GCA_023151335.1 Thermoanaerobaculia bacterium
GTAGCCGGCCAGGCCTCTCCCCTGTAAGGCTGAAACCCTTTCGCCGTGGCATACAGCAAGTAATGTGTTTTTTGCATTGCGGGTGGTATGTGAAGCTCGTAATTGCCCCGATTATCGGTGGTGTCCAGGCGGCCTTCCACCTCGATCACGACGCCTGGCAGTTCACGTCCACGCGGGTCGGTCACTTTGCCGCGCACCCGTTCGAGCGATCCATCCGGTACCCACTCCACCACCACCGAAGGCGGCGCCACCGCCAGCGAATCCCGTTTAGGCCGGTAATATTCCGTTTTCCAG
>JAKLJF010000003.1:10229-26331 GCA_023151335.1 Thermoanaerobaculia bacterium
ACGGTTTTGCCGATAATATCCGGTGAGAGGTTTTTGAAATCGGCCACGCCTTCTTCCGAAAACTTTCCCGGGAGCCATTCGTTTTTGTTCCAGATTTCCAGTTCCACGTTTTTCAGGGGCGGATAATTGGCGGAGGGTGGCAATGCGCGTACCTGGACGGAAAATGTTTCCGGGGTTTCCTTAGGCGGATTCACCAAAAACACCAGCGCGAACGCCGCCAGCGCCCCACCGGCCTTCACCAAGTTGCCGACCTCGAAATTCAAAAAGCCCGGCAGGGTGGCGGCCACGCCAGCGGCAGCCAGTGCGAGCAGGGTTTTGAACAGGGTGTTGTTTTGCTGCGACCAGCCGGGTACGAACAACGAAATAGCGAGCAGCACAGCGAAGGCGGACACACTGAACCAGAAAGGCGCTTTCGACGGCAGACGTCCGTCGCCTGTACCGGTAAGGATAGGGCTGCCGTCGCCCGTACCGGTGAAAATGGGGCCGCCTGTTCCCGTGCCAGTGCCAGTACCTGTGCCGGTACCGCCTGTGCCCTTATCTTCAGACGGGGGAATGCCGCCGCTATCGCCGCGCATCGACACGGTCGGCATCGCAAACCCATCCGGCAGGCTCTTAACGATTTCCAGCAGCGCGTAGGTGATCTGATTGAGCCGGCGCTCCAGTTCGGCGGGCGATTCGAGGTTGTTGCGTTGCGCACGTTTGTACTCCTGGTAGCGAGCCGAAAGCAGCAGGATTTCCTGGTGGGCGCCCGGCTCTGTTTCAGCGGCCAGCAGGGTTTGAATAGCCTCTTCGATCCGGCCACCGGCAATGAGTTGGTGGAGTTCTGCCTTGTTCATCGGCGGGTGGGTTTTGTTTACTGGCAAATGTAGGGAATAGCAGGAGAATAATAGCGCGGACGCAGTAGTTCAGGCGTTAGTCCAAATTCCCGGTAAGTCTTCAAGCCGAAGGGCCTCAAAACCGTCACCCAGCGGATAGCTTTCATCGAGCGGAGCGACGACCAGATTTCGGCGCGTCTGCAAATCGTTCGCGGCAATGCGCATACCCTTTGTAACGGAGGGAGTAGAACTGTATTTAATTTCTATCAACAGATCGGGTATGCCGGCTTTTACAACAACCAAATCTGCTTCCGTCCCGTCCTGCGTCCTGTAGAAAAACAATTCGTGGCGTGGTGGTAACATCGTTGCTACCTCCTGGATCACATAACCCTCCCAGGAAGCGCCGAGTACCGGGTGGCCGTGCAGCTGGTCGATGGTGCCAATATCCAACAGCGCATGCAGCACACCCGTATCACGAATGTATATTTTTGGCGACTTCACCAGGCGCTTGGAAATATTGGCAAACCAGGGAGGGACACGCCTGATCAGATAGGCGGCTTCAAAAAAATCAATATAACGCCGAACGGTCGGCGAGCTGATCCCCATTGCGTTTCCGAGGTTTTCCAAAACAAGCAGATTGCCGCTATGATGCGCCAGCATGGTCCAGAGACGGCGCGTAAGTATAGGATTGGCGCCAAGACCGAGCATGGGTAAATCGCGTTCCAGGTAGGTCCGGATAAAATTATCACGCCAGCGCAGGCTTTGTTCGTCATCCGGCGCCAGCAGGCTTTCCGGAAAGCCGCCCCGAAGCCAATGAGTTCGGAAGTCGATTTCAGGGGATACCTCAATGCGGGAAAGTGGCGGCAATTCGAAATATGCGATCCGGCCTGCCAGCGACTCAGAAGCATCGCGGATGAGTTCAGGGGATGCCGATCCAAGCAAGATAAATCGTCCCGGCACACGGTGCCGGTCAATCAGCCCGCGCAATACCGGGAATAAGCCGGGTACCCGCTGTACTTCATCCAGAATCACTGTTTTATCCCGCAACGGCTCCAGGTACAGCAATGGATCTTTCAATTTATTGAAATCCGCCGGAGTTTCGAGGTCGAGATATACCGTCTCTCCGGGCCATTGAGCCGCCAGATGTTGCGCCAGGGAGGTCTTGCCCACCTGACGCGGCCCCACAATGGCTACCGCCGGAAATTGACGGGCCAATTGCCCGACGTATTGCTCGGCCTGACGGGGAAGATACGGTCGCATATTTGTCGTAGTTTGAGTGTCACATTGTATGCGTTTGACTGTAATTTTACTCCCGGCAAGCAAACAACAGAAACACTTCCATATTCCTCAATGATATTTACTTTTGATATTATCCCTGCAAATCTAAAGATAATTTTTAAATTTGCAGGGAAAATGCTTAAAACATATTGCCTTTTACCAGCGGATACTCGGTACTTATTGGTGGACATATTTTGGGCTGATGTTTATGCATCTTGGTGCACCGCAGGTTTTTTGGCGGAAGCGTATCCGGCGACATGCCGGATGGGCAACCGGTATTTGCCTGATCATCAATATCGGTTATTATTTCGAACGGTTGGCAGGTTTGGCGGGCGCCGTTTTGAGCAGTGGAATTCCTGAATACTGAAAGAACTCACCCAAATTTTTATCGGCAAATTGATTTTGTATGTAAAATCACGGCGGTCTTTTACGTTTAAAATCCCTGTCAAAATCCGCCGTTCCCTAAATCCGGGGTTTTCACGGATGAAGATTCCCGTGTTTTACCGACCTTTACATGGTTAAAATTACCACTCTATCTCCCCTAAACCCCCTAAACCCTCTAAACCTTCATAAACCCTCATAAACCCCACAATCCTTCATCAACTTTTTTTTCCGAAACCGAACGCATGAAACAAATCCTTCCTTCGCTCCTGTTGTTGTGTTCCCTGAATGCCACCGCGCAATGGCGCTATCAGCCCAAATACTGGGAAGCCGGCGTAATGTTGGGCGTTACCAGTTATTCCGGCGACGTGACTGCCAAACGCATTGATCTCCAGGAAATCCGTCCGGGTTACGGCGCCTTCGTGCGCTACCACGTCAGCAAACATTTTGCCTTTAAAGGGCACTTCTATGGCGGTACGATTTCCGGCGATGATAAATATTCAGAGGTCAAGGCGCCGCGCAGTTTCAAATTCGGTTCTTCCATTTTTGAAACGGCGGTATGCCTCGAATGGCATGTATTCGGGCGGGAACGTTTTACCGAAACCGGCCTGCACAATTTTTTTGTCACGCCTTACTTTTTTGCAGGCGCGGGCGTCACTTTTGCCGACGCAAACGCCGAATACTATGGCCCGCCCGAACGGCGCGATGATTTTCTGAAAGTGCCGCTTCCGGAGGAGGGCCTGAAAAAAATATTCCCGCTTGCTCCTGTCGGCGGAGGCATTCACCTCGATTTTTACGAGCGGTTCATCTTCGGACTGGAAGGCGGATTCCGGCCCGTTTTCTCCGACGACATCGACGGTGTCTCGATCAACGGGAATCCCAAACGCAACGACTGGTACTATTTCTTCGGGGCAACAATATCCCTGGTATTGTCGGGACGGGATTATTAAATAGTTTGGAGTTCAAACTTTAAACCCTTACTACCTTTGCCGGCTCACATCCTGAACTGTCTTTGGTTACATGCAAAACGGATTGCTGCTCGGCTTCATTATTTTGTACCTGCTCGGCACCCTCGTCATCGGCTGGTGGGCCTCCAGGCGCGTAAAAACCACGGCTGATTTTGTGGTGGCCGGCAAACGGCTGCCGATGTTCATCGTCGCCTGTGCGCTGTTCGCCACCTGGTTCGGTTCGGAAACGGTGATGGGCGCCTCGTCGGAGTTCATGGAGAACGGCGTTCTGGGCGTTATTGAAGACCCGTTCGGGGCGGCATTGTGCCTGTTCCTGGCCGGCCTGCTGATTGCGCGGCCTTTGTACAACCTGAATTTGTTCACGTTCAGCGACTTTTTCCGGATGCGCTACAACAAGGCCACGGAAGTGGTGTCGGCGGTGTTCATGGTGCCCTCGTATTTCAGCTGGATCGCGGCGCAGCTGGTGGCGTTGGCCATTATCATGCAGGCTGTTTGCGGACTCGACCGCACCTGGGGGGTGCTGCTCTGCACGGGACTGGTGCTGGTTTATACCTACATCGGCGGGATGTGGTCGGTGACGATCACCGATTTTGTTCAAACGATCGTCATTATTGGGGGGCTGCTGGCGCTCGCCGCGGAAATGGTACTGAAAGTGGGCGGTTTTGGCAAAATGGCCGAAGCGGCGCCACCGGACTTTTTCCGGTTTTTCCCGGAACCTTCGCCTGTCAATTACATCCAGTGGTTTGCGGCCTGGATGACCATCGGGCTCGGCAGTATTCCGCAACAGGATGTTTTCCAGCGGGTCATGGCCGCCAAAAGTGTGCGCGGTTCTGTCAATGCCTGCTATACTTCCGCCCTGATGTACCTGAGTGTAGCCATGCTTCCTTTGCTCATTGCCTATTGCGGCCGCATCTTGTATCCGGAGCTGCTTGAAAACGGCGACCCGCAAATGTCCATCCCGCACCTGGTATTGCAACACACGGGTCCTGGTATGCAGATCCTGTTTTTCGGCGCCTTGTTGTCGGCTATCCTGAGCACGTGCAGCGGCGCCATGCTCGCGCCGGCCACGGTGATTGGCGAAAACCTGGTGAAGCCACTTTTCAGTTACGTGACCGATGCCCAGTTGTTGCGCATTATGCGTTATTCCGTCGTCGGGGTGGCTGTTGTGACGGGCGCTATGGCGCTTTCGCGCAATAATATTTACGAATTGGTGGGCGAATCGTCGGCCTTTAGCCTGGTTTCGTTGTTTACGCCATTGCTGGCCGGGCTGTACTGGAAACGCTCGTCGGCCTACGGAGCAATTGCTTCCATGGTGGCCGGCATCGTGGTCTGGTGCCTGGCCATGTGGTGGACGGGCATCGTTGAACCTGCGCCGGAGGGCGCCGAACCTACCGGCATGCAGACATTGGCCCAAATACCGCCCATGATGTACGGCTTTGCAGCCAGCATAATCGCCATGCTGATCGGCAGCTGGATATACCCTGAAAGACGTGTCGAACCGCTCACAACCGCTATCGATGGATAAAAAAGAAACGCTGAAACTGTGGCTGGAACTGATCTGGTGGGTCCTCACCGCTATCGTTGTAATGGCGGTATTGTACCCCATTCACAAAGCGATGCATGTGTGGCCTTTTCAGGGCTGGAACATCGCTTTTATCATTACCCTGCTCACCCTGGCACGGTATATTTTTCTGTTAAAACACACCTTCCTGGCTAAACAGCAGGAAGTGAAAGTCGCGCTCCTGATCCTGATGTTTCCCCTCACTTTCGCGATGGTGAACGGGGTGAATTTCTTCCTGGTTTATATCGAGGAAAATACCTGGGATACGCTGACCGGACATTTGCCGGCGGCTCAAAAACGCGCTATTGAAGAATACATCTGGGCCGAAATGCTCTTCTTCGGCGTGGGCAGCTGTATCGTTTCCCCGGCATTTGCCGTGCGGATGATGATCTCCGTGTGGCGCACAAGGAACAGGGGAACGGTGTGAAAATGATAAATGATGAGAAAATTCATCATCATTCATCATTCATCATTCTTTGTACTGCGGCCATAAACGCCCCGGCCTTGATTTTTGTCTCTTTCAGTTCGTTCTCCGGATCCGACTCATAAAGTAAAGTGGCGCCGGCGCAAAAAGACAACAAACCGTCGCGAACATGCGCGGTACGGATGGTGATGGCCGTATTCACGTCGCCGTCGAACAGAAACCAGCCGATACAACCGCCATAATAACCGCGGGTATGTTGTTCGATCTGTTCGATGTATTCCATGGCGGCGATTTTTGGGGCGCCTGTGAGCGTACCGGCGTTCAGGCTGGCCATCAGGGCATCAAAACCGGAATAGCGTTCTTCCAGTTCGCCACTGAGTTGAGCCACGGTGTGCGTCACGTGCGAATATTTTTCGATGATCCGGTAGTGATCAATTTCAATGCCGGGCTTGCAGATACGGGCCAGGTCGTTCCGGCCCAGGTCGATGAGCATGTCGAGTTCGGAATTTTCTTTTGGCGAGTTGAGCAACTCCATCATCAGGTGATGGTCTTCAATGGGATTGCCCGAACGGCGAACGCTGCCACTGATGGGTCGCAGGGTAGCGCGGCCGTTTTCGTATCGCAGCATCATTTCGGGGCTGGCGCCGAGCAGGGTTTCGTCGCCAAAATCAAAATAAAAAAGATAAGGACTCGGATTGATCGCCTTATATTGTTCATACAGGGGCAGCAAATCGCCTTGTACCGGGGCGGTCAGTTTCCGGCTGAGTACAATCTCGAGCAGTTCGCCCTCGTTACAAAGCCGTATGCCCCGTTCAACCTGGCGTTTGAACGTTTCGTCATCGGGCGTTTCCGCAAAAGAACCAATTTGAATCACGGATTTCGGATTACGAATTGCGGATGGATACAAACCCTGGAGACCGGGCGGTTTGAACAACAGGGGCTGAAGGGCTTCAATAGGATCGTCGGAGTCGCCGGTACGCTCCTGCCCCGAAACTTTCCGTAAAATTTGTTGAAGATCTGATCCCGCTGCCGTTTCCGTTTCCCTCGTTACGTAGAGCGTCATATCCCTGGTCAAATGGTTAAACAGTAATATGTTGTCGAATAAAAACAAGTGAAAATCCGGTTCGGGACAAGGCTTGGAAAATGCGATGTCTTCAAAAAGATATACAAACCGGTACGACAGGGCGCCGTACAGTCCCATAAAGTTTTTCTCGCCATGGCGAAAGACAGCCAGCAGGCGGCGCAAGGGTTGGGCAATGTTTTGCCGTTCGAGCCGCTCTTCTTCCGGACCTTCAAAAGGCGCCCTGGGAATGACCAGCTCCAGCCTGTCCGCGGTTTCATGTTCCACAAAACCGCCGTAAGTCGTTTTGATAAAATCGAAAAATACATGTGCACGGGGATGCAATAAACGGATACTCAACCGTTCGTCCTTGCCCACCAACTCCAATGACGGTTCCAAACCGATCAAAGACATCCGGCTGCTTTTATCCGTCGCCGAAGCAGATTCAAACAAACAGGAAGGCCCCCCGTTTTTTACGTGGCGATACAAGGGCAAAGCGTCGGTATAAGGCAGCCGGGAAGTACGCGTAAACATTTGTGGCGTTTTATTTTGTATTAGTGTACTGGTACGATGATGCAAATATTTTTAAAAAATCCCTTTCCCTACAAGTGGTTTGCCAAAAATTTTTACGTGTAATACGATTAATAGGTGCAATCTTTGCTTCAGGCAACACTGCTCCGGTTATAAACATGACTACCCATTGTCGTTTTTTTGCCGCCTGCTGCCTGTTGCACTGTTCTCCCTTAATCCTGTTATGAATATACCTCGATTGCTTATCTGCATGCTGGCCGGCCTGGGTGCAGCTTTGCTACCGGCGCAAAAAATAAAAACCGCCGAAGTCCGGTCCTTCGATGGCGTTCCGGCCCTGGTGGTCGACGGCCAGCGGCAGCTTCCATTTATGTATGCGCTGACACACGTAGTGGGCGGACGCTGGTCGTGGGAAGAGCTTCCGGCCCATAACCTGGGCAACGCCTGTGCGGTGGGCATACGGATATTTCAGGTTGATTTGTGGTTTGAAGACATTTGGCGCAAAGATCGGCATGACCTGGACATGGAACTGGTGAAACGGCAATTGCGGGGCGTACTCGATGCCTGTCCTGACGCCGGCATTGTGGTGCGTCTGCATGTGAATGCGCCTTTATGGTGGAACCGGGCAAACCCCGGCGAGTGTGTTCAGTTTGCCAATGGGCCGCTGGAGAAATTCCCGGAAGGACTTCCATTCAATCACGAGGATGGCGACATCTACCGCGGTGTTCGGGCCAGCCTGGCCTCCGAGAAATGGCGTCTGGAATCGGGCCGCCGGGTAGTGGAGTTTTGCAAAAAACTGGCCCGCAGCCGGGAAGGCCGCGCCGTAGTAGGCATACACCTTTCCTGCGGCGTATACGGCGAATGGCATCCCTGGGGTTTTGTCCGCAACGAACCGGATGTGTCTACGCCCATGCAGGCGGCTTTCCGGAAATGGTTAAAAACCAGATATGGATCCGACCAGTCGTTACGGGTAGCCTGGAACGACATGCAGGTGACTTTTCATACAGCCACGGTGCCTGATACGATCGCCCGCCGTTGCTGTGGCGACGGTTTTTTCCGCCAACCCCATCAGGAACAACGGGTCATTGATTTTTACAAGTGTCAGCAGGAAATTATTGCCGACGACGTCGAATTCTTTTGCCGGACGGTAAAAGAAAACTGGCCGCGGAAACTGATCACCGGCGTTTTTTACGGTTATTATCATTTTTCACTTTGCCGGCAGGCTATGGCGGGCCACCTGGAAGTGGAACGCCTGTTGGCCAGTCCCTGGATCGACTACTTTGCCGGACCGACCAGTTACAACAAACCGAGCCGGGAAAGCGGCGGCTCTGGCTTGCAGCGCAGCATTGTACAATCGGTACTCCGGCATGGCAAACTTTGGTTCGACGAGGTGGACAACGGTTATTTGCAGAACAAATTCGAAAGCGACTTCGTGCGTTCCCGGCCACTGGGCGATTCCGCCTATCTTCCCGTGTTGCAACGCAGCCTATGGCTGCCGCTTATGCAGGGTTGCGGCTTGTGGTTGTATGATTTTGGTCCGCGCCGCAATACCGGATGGTGGGACGGGGATATGTACCGGCAGGAATTCCGGCGAACGATTGACTTTTTTTCAAAAGAATTTCGCCCGAAAACGCCTGCACCCGCCGAAGTACTGGTCGTTTGGGATACTGAAAGTTTTTACCACGTTGAAAACAAATCCACCAAAACCTGCGAGCAGGGGCTCGACGCCGCGGCGGAAGACCTGCAACGCTGTGGCGTGCCCACCGATCATACCTATCTGTTCGATCTGCCCCGCATCGATCTTCGTCCCTACCGGGCCATTCTTTTTATGGTTGCCTGGAAATTATCGCCGGAACAAAGGCGCTTTATCCGCGATTCCGTGGCCATCAAACGGATCAGGCTCAAATTGAAGCGCTTTCCGGCATATCGCTCACAAAAATACCGCTGCCCGATACCATCCGCTGGCAGGCAGGTGATAAACATTTTACCAGCGTGGAACGTATCGATCCGCTTTTTTCCATAACAGATAGCAATGTTGAAACGGAGGCCGTTCTGACCGGGACGGGCAGGCCGGTCGTTGGCAGAAAAAAATTGGGAACGTATACCAGCGTTTATGCCTGCGTACCTTTGCATGGCAGCGGAGTATTCCGGAGTTTGTTTCGGGAGGCCGGCTGCGTGGTACTGAATGAAAAAGATGACTTTACTTTTGAAAGGAACGATCTTCTCCTGTTGCATCTCAAGGAACCGGGTTCCGGAAGGCTCCATTTGCGCAACGGCGCCCAGCTCGATCTGAAAGTTCCGGCGCCGGCCACCTTGCTCCTGCAGGCAGAGACTGGAATGGAAGTGCTGCCCCAAGGTTTTCCCGCTGTTATCAATATTACGCCTCCCGAATAATATCCAGGTATTTTTTTATGGCCTCCCGGTTTTCCCGGTACACCTTGGCGCCCCGGGTGGCGGTCACGATGCTGCAAGGCACTTCTTTTGACACTTCCCGTTGGGATAATCCCCGGTCGAGCGCATCGAATATCCGCCAGCGTTCCATCATCATCGCGCGTTCGTGTTCGGTGAAAGTAAGTTCGAGCAATTCGTTAAATTCCTTTTCCGAGCGGGTCGATCGAAATAATTGGTACAGCATGGAAAATCTTTTGATTAGGGTAGAGCTTCTAAGATGTTCAATCAAAGGTCGGTAAATTGCTTGAAAAAGTGGAATTTTTCAAAATCCACACCTCCCTTGTCCACCTTCGCACACCTGCCTGTCCGAAAATGAACACCCGCACGTAAAATATTTATACATCGCATTGATTATCAACCTGATACCCGTATGGCACAGCAATTGAGCGGCATTATGGCAGGCGCGCGATCCGTTCACTACCAGGCTGCTGCGCCGGTATGGCTATGATACACAATTACCTGAAGATCGCCCTCCGCAACCTGCGCAAACACCCCGGTTACGCCTTTCTCAACATCTTCGGACTGGCCCTCAGTATGAGCGTTTGCCTGTTTATCATCATGCTCATCAAGGATGCCCACAGTTATGATGTTTTCCATCCCGAAGGCCAGCGGGTATACCGCATCCTGACCGACGCGCAGCGCAAAAACGGTGGAGAGGAAGCGTATGCTTCTTCGCCGTTTACCGTGGGAAAAGCGCTTACCGACGACTATGCCCAGGTAGAATTGTGGACGCCGCTGGTGCGTACGTTTGGCGGCACACTGCTGACCGGCGAACGATCCTTCGACTTTCAGGGTATGCTGACCGATGGTTCGTTCTTCGATATGTTCGGCTTCGAACTGGCCGAGGGCGACCCGGAAACCGCCCTTAGTGAGCCATATTCGATTGTGCTGACAACTGAATTGGCAGAACGCATTTTTAAAAATGAAAACCCCGTGGGGAAAACCCTCAAAGCGCCCGGCTATGCGCAAGACTTCAAGGTTAGTGGCGTTTTGAAAAAGTTCCCCGGTAAAACCCACCTCGAATTTACCGCCCTCGGTTCTTTGGCCACACAGCTGGCCGAAGAAAAAGTGCCCGAAACGCCCAATGTCACCGCCTCCTGGCAGAATTATTATATGACCTACAATTTCGTGCGCCTGAAAAACGGCGCCGATAAAAAGACCGCCGAACGCGCCCTTGCCGACATAGTCAACCATCGCTATAACGGCCTGGAACTCGAAAGCCGCGATGCGGGATACCGGTTCAGGCTGCAACCGTTGAACAACATCACACCCGGCGCCAATTTGTCCAATTCCATGGGCCGGGGCATGCCGGTATTTCTGATCTGGTTTTTCACCGCCCTTGGCGTTATCATCATCTTGTCGGCCAGTTTCAACTACACCAACCTGACCATTGCGCGCTCGCTTTTGCGCACAAAAGAGGTCGGGGTGCGTAAAGTCATGGGCGCTTCGAGATGGCAGGTATTCGGGCAAATCGTCGGGGAATCGGTAGTGGCCTCCCTATTGGCCCTGGTGCTGGCCTATCCCCTGATGAAATTGGTGAAACCTCAATTCGAACAACTCAGTATCACGGAATCGCTCGACGTGCAGTTACAGGAAAATTGGCAGTTATACGGCCTCTTTATGTTGTTTTCCGTGGCGGTTGGCATAGTGGCGGGTTTGTTGCCAGCGTTTACCCTGTCGAAAGTTACGCCGTTGGCAGTGTTGCAAAAATTGCAGCATATCCGGCTTATCCAGCGGATCGGCCTGCGCAAGGCGCTGCTGGTAACGCAGTTTGCCGTCACACTGCTCTTCTTCATCATACTGACCGTGGCCTGGCGGCAGGTTGATCACGCCATAGCGGCCAACTTTGGTTTCGATCAGCCCCAAACACTGCTGGTAGAATTGCAGGGGCAGGATTACGGAAAAGTTTCGGCGGCCCTGGGGCAACTGAACGGGGTGGAGAAAGTTTCCGGTATTTCGTTTCCTATGGGTACCTGGGAGGATGGCGCCGAGGATGTGCGTACTGAAACCGCCGCGGAAAAAACCGGCGTACGGCAATATCATATCGACCACAATTACCTGGATCATTTTGGTCTTCAACTCGCAGCCGGCGATTACTTCCCCGCAAATCCTGCACAACAAAAGGAATTGTTTGCCATTGTAAATGAGACGTTCGTGCAAAAATTCGAACTTGGCACGCCGGGCGAAGCCGTGGGCAAACCCATCATCGTTGGCGACAGCCTCCAACTAACGATCCGGGGCGTGTTGAAAGATTTTCGCTTCAAACCCGCCGTTTACGCCATGGAACCCCTGCTGCTCCGCTACGATCCCGCCCGGTTGGGCGTGCTCAATCTGCGCCTGTCCGGCGGCGATCCGTCTGCCACGATGACTGCCCTGGAACGCAGTTGGAAAAAACTGGATTCCGGACGGGAATTCCGGGCAGCGTTCTTTGATGAAACCGTGCGGGAAAACTACGCGGAGTTGCTCGATATGGCTCGCATTGTCGGCTTTTTTGGCATTCTTGGTATCGTTATCGCCTGTTTGGGCCTGCTGGGTATGGCCGTTTATACCGTGGAAACCCGTGCGAAAGAGGTCAGCATCCGAAAGGTGCTGGGCGCCGGCGCTGCAGATGTAGTGCTGATGTTGTCGAAAGGCTATCTGATGTTGACAGGCATTGCCGCGCTCATTGCCGTGCCTCTGGGCTACCTGCTTGGCAGCCAGTTATTGCAAATTTTTTCCGACCGGATTTCTATGTCGCCGGCTTTGTTTTTGCCGGGCGTATTACTGTTGCTGACTGCAACACTCATCACAGTCGGTTCGCAGACGATTCGGGCGGCACTCGCTAACCCGGCGGGAACGTTGCGAAGCGAGTAAACTCAGGCCCGCTCTATTTTCACCGATCTGTTGGAACGCTAATTTATCACATAGTCCGTACCTGACGCCATGATCCGCAACTACTTCAAATTGGCCATTCGCAATCTGCTGAAAAACAAACTTTTCAGCGCGATCAAGCTGGCCGGCCTTACCGCTGCTATTACAGCCTGCCTGCTGATCAGCCTGTATCTGCACCATGAACTGAGCTACGAAGCCTGTCACGACAAAGCGGACCGCATCGTGCGTATTGCCATGGAGTATGGCAGCGGAGGCATAAAGAAGGCCGTTGGCCTTACCGGCAACAAAGTGGCGCCCACTTTCCACCGCGAATTTCCCGAGGTGGAAAACGCTGTACGCACGATCAAATATGAAAATATAGTGGTGCAATACGGCGATAAATTGTTCGAAGAAAAACGATTTTTCTACGCCGATTCCAACTTTTTCGAAGTGTTCACCATGCCACTGTTGGCTGGCGACGCCCGCAAGGCGCTGCATCTGCCCAACCAGGTGGTATTGTCGGAAAGCATGGCAAAAAAATATTTCGGCCTGGAAGACCCAATGAGTAAGCTGATCCGGGTGGAAGGGAAAGACTATACCGTATCGGGCGTAATGCGGGATGCGCTCAAAAACACGCAGATAAAGCCGGATTTTATCGGCTCTTTTGTGAGCTTGCGCGATGCCGCGCCCGAGCGTGAAACCTGGTGGAGCGCCAACTATACCGCTTTTTTGTTGCTGCACGATCCGGCAAGCCGTCCGGTGCTGGAACAAAAGATTGCCCGCTTTATGGAAACGAAAACCGAAGAAACCGGCATTGGCGGCGACCGTTCCCTTACTTATTTTCTCGAGCCGCTGCGCGAGCTCCACCTGCGCTCGCGGGTGGAAGGCACCCTTGAACCCAACGGCGACCAACGCTATCTCTACATTCTGCTGGCCGTGGCCGGGCTTATTGTGCTCATCGCCTGCACCACTTACGTCAACCTGAGTACGGCGACGGCGCTGGAGCGCGCCCGCGAGGTAGGCGTACAAAAAGTGCTCGGCGCAGGCCACTGGCAACTCGTGGGCCAATATATGGGAGAAGCGCTTGCCCTGACCGCGGCGGCACTCCTGGCCGGCTATGCGCTCGCAGCGCCGTTGTTGCCCCTGTTTAACCGCTTGTTCGACCGCTCACTCGACTGGCATTGGTTATTGCACCCGCTCGCTTTACTGGGCGCAACGACATTTGCCCTGCTCGTCAGCCTGCTGGCCGGCGCGTATCCGGCACTGGCGGTGGCCAGGTTTCAACCCATTGAAGCGCTCAAAAGCGGCTCCGGCAGTTTTACGCTCCGGCGTACCGAAGGCAGCGGCTGGCTGCGACAGTTCCTCATCGTACTTCAATTCGGCATCGGAGTGTTTTTACTGGCCTGCACGGCAGTATTGCACCAACAGATGAATTTTATTCAGGATAAAAAACTGGGCTTCGACAAAGACCACGTCATTGCCCTGCCTGCCGACAAGAAAATGGTTGCGCAACTTTTCACGCTTAAATCGGAACTGCTGCAACATGCCGGGATACAATCCGTTTGCCTGGCTTACGAAACGCCCACCAAAATAGACGGCGGCTATGGCATCGCCAAATCCATCTCCGGTCAGGACGGAACGCCGGTGACCGCGCTGCCCTGCGATCCTGATTTCCTGAAAACCATGAACATACAACTCGCAGCGGGCAACAACTTCGACCAAAATGACATGGCCGCCGTACAACGCCTCTACAAAGGCGATACCACGGTGATCCGCTCCATTTTAATCAACGAATCGCAGGCAAAATCTTTTGGCTGGACCTCGGATGAAGCCCTGCTCCAATTCGTCAACTTCAACGGTCCGGCTCAAATCAAAGGCGTGGTACGCGATTTTCATTTTGCCTCCCTGCATGAGCCTATCGGCAACCTGGTCATTTTCCCCGATACCTGGGGCAATACCATTCTGGTGAAATTATCCGGCCACGATCTGCAAGGCGCCTTGTCTTTTATTGAAAAAAAGTGGCAGAGCCTGGCGCCGCACCGCCCTTTCAGTTATCACTTTCTCGACGAAGAATTCGAACAGTTGTACCAGGCTGAAATTCGGACCTCCCGGCTCGTGAGCACTTTTGCAGGGATTGCCGTACTGCTGGCCTGCCTGGGCCTGTTCGGTGTGGCCTCGCACACGATCGTCCGACGCACCAAAGAAATCGGTATTCGAAAGATACTGGGCGCCGGTACGGCCGGTATTGTCGGGTTGTTGTCAAAAGATTTTATAAAGCTGGTACTTGCGTCCTTTGTCATTGGCGCTCCGCTGGCCTGGTATGCCATGGAAAACTGGCTGTCCGACTTTACCTATCGTATCGGGCTGCAATGGTGGGTGTTCGGGCTGGCCGGCCTGGTTGCGCTGGCAGTGGCGTTTCTGACCGTGAGTGTGCAGAGTGTACGGGCAGCAACAGCCGATCCGGTGCGGGCGCTGCGGTCGGAGTGAATTTGAGCCGGGATAAAAATCATGATTATGCAATTCCAAACACTACATAATACCAGTATAGAAAACATAACCGAAGCCTTTAACCTGGCCTTTTCAGATTACTTTGTACCGGTCAATCTGACTGCCGCCCAATTAACAGGCAAGATGAAAAGCGAAAGTGTCGATCCGGTTCTTTCAGCCGGGGCGTTTGATGGCAATGAGCTGATCGGTTTCATCCTGCATGGCGTGGATACGATCAATGGCCAAAAGACCGCCTACAATGCGGGAACGGGGGTCGCGCCCAACCACAGGGGAAATAAAATTACCAATCAACTCTACGATTTTATTTTGCCCAAACTAAAGGAAGCCGGCATACAAAACATTCAATTGGAAGTGATCATGGAGAACCAGCCGGCAATAGCCGCGTATCGCAAAACGGGTTTTAAATTTAAAAGGGAGTTGCATTGTTTTAAAGGAACCATACAGGCGCCTGGTACTGCAAAGAACTGGGCGATCCACCGGCTGGATACCCACGACTGGCCCCTGCTGAAATCCTTTTGGGACTGGCAGCCCAGCTGGCAAAATTCGATCACAGCCGTAGATAACCTGCCTGATACAAATGTCACGCTCGGGCTGTTTTATGCCCAAGCGCTTGCAGGCTACCTGATCTATAACCCAAATTTGAAGAGAGTACAACAATTTGCCATAGACAAACCGTACAGACGGCAGGGTGCGGCAACAGCGCTTTTCAGGTATGTGGCCAACCACTTCAACGCGGAGGTTTCTCTGATCAATATCGATGGAAATGCGGCCGGCACTTTGGCTTTTTTACAAAACATCGGGCTAAACCCGGGAATCAGACAGTATGAAATGGAATATGTAATAGGTTAAACTCCGCTACATTTAATTATTTTAAAAACAGTTCAACTATTCAATATGGCGCTGCAATTCAAATTCATGCTGCGGGCAGTGGCCCGAAATAAAGTATATTCGGGCATTAATATTCTGGGCCTGGCAGTGGGCGTCGCGGCGGTGCTGCTGATCTTTCGCATCGTTCATTATGAATTGGGTTTCAATAAAAATTTTAAAAACTACGACCGCATCGCGCGGGTCATCACGCGGGAGAGCGGCCCCGAAGAAGACGCCCTTTCCGCCTGCATACCCATACCGGCCATGAACGCGATGCAGCAGGCCGTACCGCAGTTCGAACAACTGTGCCGGGTGCGGGAAATATGGCCTATTATCGCCGTGCCCAATCCCGGCGGTGGCACGCCGCTCAAAAAATTCGGCACCGAACCGCCGGAGGTCGCCATGTTCGTG
>JAKLJF010000400.1:0-4899 GCA_023151335.1 Thermoanaerobaculia bacterium
TATTATCACCATAAAGGTATCTATTTCAGTTGTTTTAATACCGATTCGAAAAAAACAATCCAAAACTTTTTAACAAATATGCACCTTTGGACACCCTAAGCGATTGCATGGGGAAGAAAACATTTTATTCAAAACAAACGAAATATGCCATCCGCTCTGTTGAAGCAAGTTGAGGCGGCCGTAAGGCAATACTGCGAGCAAATCAAAAACAGCCCGGAGGCCCGTCTTCAGAGCCGTAAGGCGTTTTACAAGAAGTACGGCGATGCTTCTCACGACGGGAAAATGGGATTAGGAAATTCCGAGCTGGCTTTTATGACCTGGGAAGCCCGCACCGTATTGCAGCCCAAGACCGGCAGTATGTGGTGGAGCGCCGTCAACCTGCACTTTATTTACTTGTCGGAATTGGGCGCTCAGGCGCGCGAAGCCGGCGTACCCACAGCCGAACTGCCGGTGCCGGCCCAGTTGTGGGTCCAATTCATCGACGAACCCGGCAGCCGGAGCTGGTACCGGGCGCACAATGCCAGCATCATCGACGGCTACCTCCGGTATCCCAACCTGGCCGGACGGGAAACGCGACCGGAGCAGATCTTTATCAACATGGTACTCTACCGGCTGCTTTACGCGCAGGCGCTGGTGGAAGGAGTCGACTCCATTTTCCCGAAACTGGGCCGTATCCTGGGCAACCCCCGCGGCGATGCAGTGGCATTCATCACCCACCTGGATGGATACTATCCTGCCCATTACCCTATGAACCAGCATGAAATAGCGATGGTACTCGGAAAAGCACACAACCTGGAAGAACTGGGCGTCCGTATACTCGACGACGTACTGATCGAACCGGAACTGAGTACCCTTTACGAACAAGCCTCCGCCTGGAATCAGCAGCCGGCACTGATGCATTTCATCGCCGGCCACCGGCCGGCCTACCCCGATGGCATCCCCATTCCGCACGAGCGGCACGGCTGCTTCATCGGTATGCTGGCTGCCATCTATCGCTGGATGCTGCGGGGGGCGTCGCACATTATTGTCAAAATCAGAAACAAGGCAAACAAACCTTCATGAGCGCAACAACGAAAAAGAAAATCGCCATTCTGGGCGGCGGCATGGCCTCCCTCTCGGCCGCCCACGAACTGACCGACTACGACGGCTGGCAGGACCAATACGAGATCACCATTTACCAACTCGGCTGGCGCCTGGGCGGCAAAACGGCTACCGGCCGCGGCCGCGGCAACCGCATCGAAGAACACGGCATCCATATCCTGCAAGGCTGGTATGAGACGACGTTCCGGCTGCTGCGCGCGCTGTACGACGAGCGCAAACGCCGGGGCCTCGCGCCCAACAGTCCCTTGCAAGACCTGTTTTCCGACGGCCTGCAGCGCAACAACTCGACGCTGCTTACCGAATATTACCCCCATCTGGGCAAGTGGGTCAACTGGCCTATGATCTTTCCGGAGCTGGAAGAACTGCCCGGCGCCGGCGGCCCGTTGCCGGCATGGGAACTGCTGCGCAAAGGGATGGCCATCATGTTGGAAATGCTGCTGGGAAGCCCGTATGCGAAAGACCTGAACCCCTTCAGCCGCTGGCTGCTGGATCATTTCTTCCCGGCAGACGGCCAACAACCCGCGGGCTGTTTGGCCTCGCTGTTCAGCAAGATTGGCCTGAACAAAGCGGGCGGGCTGCCCGACGCCTTTCACGCGCTCCGGGAAGCGCAAACCCTGAGCGGACAGGCCCCGGCCGACGGCCACCACGCCCACCATACCCTGATCCTGAACGCCCTCGGCAAATTTGTAGAGCGCATCGGCGACAGGGCCGAAAACATCAAAGAACCCGGCCAGCGGCATTTGCTGATGATGATCCTGCTGACGTACTACAACCTGAAAGGTATCCTGGCCGACGTGTACGACCCCGACACTGGCCAACTTGATTTTCGACGGATCAACGACCTGGACTACCGGGAGTGGCTGCAAAAACACGGTACGCCCCATTGGTTGAGGTATTCCGTCATTGTACGCTTTTTCTATACGGGCACCTTCAGCAACCTGACAAACGATACCGGGGGCGCCATCGCCGCCGGCTCAGCCCTGCAGTTCCTGCTGGCGTCTTTGGGGTATAAAGGCTCGTTCGTGTTCCAGTTCCGCTACGGCACCGGCGACACCATGGTGATGCCGATGTACGAAGTGCTCAGGAGCCGCGGCGTGCAGTTCAAATTTTTCCAGAAAGTGGAACAGGTCAACTATTCCGCCACCGGTTCTATCGAAACGATCGGCATCGCCGAACAAGTCCGGCTGATCGTACCGCAATACGATCCGGTAAAAACCGTCGGGCACCTCAATACCTGGCCCGCTGAACCCAACTATACTCAAATCGACCCGGAGCAGGCGGCTAAATTGCAAGCCGGGCAGATCAACCTGGAAAACCCCTGGGCCGACTGGCCGGACTACCGGCAATACACCCTGCAAAAAGGGATTGACTTCGACGAGATCATCCTCGGCATTCCGGTGGGCGCGCTCAAAACCATTTGCTCGGACATTTGCCGGCACGACGAGCGCTGGCGGCAAATGACGGAACAAGTACAAACCACACCCACCCAATCCGCCCAGCTCTGGTTCCTGCCGTCGCTGGAAGAACTCGGGTTCCGGCAGGAGGACTGGGGGCTTGCCGACCAAAACTGTGCGGCCAACGTGGTGCTCTACCAAAACCCCATGTACTCGTGGCTCGACTCCTCCCTGGTGCTCCCGAACGAAGATTGGCCCGCGGCACAAAAGCCCAAATTCCTCGCCTACTTCACCGGCCCCTATGTGCTGAACAATCCCTTGCCCCCGTTTTCCGACCACGGCTACCACGAACGGGAAATGCACCGCCTGATCAACGCTTTCGAACAATGGCTGTTCGACAACGCCGCGTGGTTCTGGCCGAACGGCGCCTATTTCCAATACCCGAACGGATTGAACTTCAGCCTGCTCGCCGATCCGGACCAACACACGAACTACCGGAAACGCCTCGAACAACAGTTCTTCCGGGCCAACGTGGCGCCTACTGACCACTTTACCCTGTCGGTACCCAAAAGTGAGCGATACCGCTTTAAAACGGACGGCTCCGGCTATGATAACCTGTTCCTGTGCGGCGACTGGATCGATTTCGGCATGAACGTGGGCTATATCGACGGAACCATTCAGTCGGGTTTGCAGGCAGCCCAGGCCCTGCGGGCAAAACTGCAACTGGACGGTCACAAACCGCTGTGGGGCGCGTTTGCGTAAATAACATCCGGTAAAAAACAACCTCGTTTCAAACCCTGTATTTAACTTCGTTGTTAACCCGCGGATGAAGTCCATTGCCATATTCTGGTTTCGCCGCGATCTGCGCCTGCACGACAACGCCGGCCTTTACCACGCCCTGAAAGGAGCGCTCCCGGTTTTGCCCGTTTTTATATTTGACACCAACATCCTCGACGACCTTCCCGACCGCAAAGATGCCCGGGTGGAATTTATTCATCAGGCGCTGGGAACGCTGAAAAATGAGTTGGAACAACAAGGCAGCACCCTGGCGGTGCGACACGGAAAGCCGGAGGAAATATGGCCGCAATTGCTGCGCGATTTTCCGGTTGGGGCAGTTTACACCAACCGGGATTACGAACCATACGCCCTGCAGCGCGACGCCGCCGTACAATCCATTTTATCCGCACAAAATATTCCCTTTCATACCTTTAAAGACCACGTTATTTTTGAAAAAGACGAGGTGTTGAAGGACAACGGCACGCCTTACACCGTCTTCACGCCGTACAGCCGCAAATGGCTGGCCAAACTGGGAGCCAGGCAGTTTACACCAAAAAGCGGCGCGGAAGCCGGGCAGTCCCGTTCTTTTTACCTGACTTCTTACCCCGCGGAAAAATACGCCGGCCATTTTTTAAAAACGACGCCTGTACGAATGCCCGGTCTTGCGGAGATCGGTTTCGAACCCGCCGGCATACCCTTTCCGCCGGCCGCGGTGGCGCGCGGCCTGATCCGGAATTATGGCCAAACGCGGGATTTTCCGGCTATAGACGGTACCTCTCGGCTGGGCGTTCACTTCCGTTTCGGCACGATCAGTATCCGGGAAAAGGCCCGGCACGCACAACAACTGAGTCCGGTGTTTCTGAACGAACTGATCTGGCGCGACTTTTACAGCCAGATACTGGCGCATTTTCCAAAAGTGGTGACTGAACCCTTCAAACCGCAATATGCCCACATTCCCTGGCGTACAGCCCCCGGTGAATTTCAGCGATGGTGTGAAGGCCAAACCGGCTACCCGATCGTGGACGCCGGTATGCGGCAACTGAACGCTACGGGCTACATGCACAACCGGGTGCGGATGATAACCGCCAGTTTTCTGACCAAACACCTGTTGCTGGATTGGCGGCTCGGCGAAGCATATTTTGCCCAAAAACTGCTCGACTTCGACCTGGCCAGCAACAACGGCGGCTGGCAGTGGGCGGCGGGATGCGGCACCGACGCGGCGCCGTATTTCCGGATTTTTAACCCGGCGGAACAGGCCAGAAAATTCGACCCGGAGAGCCGGTACGTCCGGTATTGGGTTCCGGAGCTGGGCACTGCTGCATACCCAAAACCCATAGTAGAACACGCTTTTGCCCGGCAACGCTGTTTGGATACCTTCAAAAAAGCCCTGGGTGGAGCGGTTTGAATCTTCCCCTTATGGATAAAAAATTACCTTTGTAGCAAATAACCTTCACATGGTCTCTCCTTTTCCCGGCATGGATCCTTACCTGGAAGGCGATTTGTGGCCCGATGCGCATCAGGCGCTGGCCAACCAGATCCGCCGGCAACTCACGCCGCTGATCCAACCCAAATACGTGGCGCGGCTTAGCCGGTACGTGGTGGAAGATGCCCATCCGGAGCAGGATTC
>JAKLJF010000400.1:4909-5246 GCA_023151335.1 Thermoanaerobaculia bacterium
CTACCGTTCATGTTTTTTGCCAATGGCGTGATATTCGGCGCCCGTAAATCACTGGAAACCGCCGAACGTTTGCCCCTGTGGGACAGGGTGTTGTCAAAGGTTTGGGTGGGCTCCATCGTTTATTTCCTGCTGGCGCAGTTGCCATGGCTTCACTTTCTGGGCGATTGGTATGGCGAACTCATTTATCTGATCCTGCTGGCGACGGTGTATCAGCTGCGCGATTACAATCCCGCCCGGTTGTATTCCATCGCGTTGTTGCCATACGCCGGTATTTATGTATTTAACAAGCTGGTTCATTTTGTCGCGCCGACTTTTTATGCGCACTATGAGGGGTATT
>JAKLJF010000401.1:0-2541 GCA_023151335.1 Thermoanaerobaculia bacterium
CAGCAAACTGGCCAGCCTGCGATACCGGCTCAATTTTTTCCATTACCCGTACGAATTAAAAGCGCTGCAGAAGTTTTGGCTGCGGTACAGGCAGGCGGAATGGGAAGGCATGTAGATTGCGGATTGCGGATTACGGATTGAAGCGAGAGGCTTTCCAACGAATGGCGGCCCACAGTGGCGCCACTTTGGAAAGAAGGCAACGAACTACTGGCCATCACTGTAAGTTCAATCAAAACCTCCCGAAAGAATCAAAAGAAAAACGCTCAAGGCAACAACGAGTCCTAAGAGTTATGATAATCCGCAATCCGCAATCCGTAATCCGCAATCCGTAATCCGCAATCAGCCCGGTTCGCTCGCCGCTTCTGCAGGCGTTTCTCCTTCCGTCTTGCGTTTGGCGCGTTCACGGCGGGCCCGTTCTTCGGCCTCGATCTTGTCGTATGCGCGGATGATCTCCTTGACCAGGCGGTGGCGCACCACGTCCTCGGCATTGAGTGAGATAACCGAAATACCTTCCACACCGTCGAGGATGTCCATGGCTTGCCGGAGGCCCGATTTTTGATGGCCGGGCAAGTCGATTTGGCTCAGGTCGCCGGTGATGATACATTTGGCGCTTGGGCCAAGACGGGTGAGGAACATTTTCAATTGCAGGGGCGTGGCGTTTTGCGCCTCGTCGAGAATGATGTAAGCATTGTCGAGCGTACGGCCACGCATAAAAGCCAGCGGCGCGATTTCGATGACGCGGTTGTCCATGAAAAACTGGAGTTTGTCCATGGGCAACATATCGTCGAGGGCGTCGTAGAGCGGGCGAAGGTAGGGGTCTACCTTTTCTTTCAGATCGCCGGGCAGAAAACCGAGGCTTTCGCCTGCTTCCACGGCCGGGCGGGTGAGTACAATTTTTTTGACCAGTTTGTTTTTCAGCGCGCGCACGGCAATGGCCACGGCGGTATAGGTTTTGCCGGTACCGGCCGGTCCGATAGCAAACACGATATCACTGGTTTCACAAACCTCGACCAACCGTTTCTGGTTGCGGGTTTTGGCTTTGATGGAACGCCCGTCGCGACCGAACAAAATGGTATTGCTGGAATCGCCGTTGACCGGGATACGTACCTCGAAGGGATTTTCGCCGCCGAGCAGGTCGGCTACCGTTTGGTTGGGCAGTTCCTGGTGCTCGCGCAGGTAGCGCACCATTTGCTCGAACTTGGCTTTGGCTGCCTGGGTGAACTTCTTTTCGCCGGTGATTTTCAGACTGTTGCCGCGCGCCGTTATAACGACGTCTGGGAAGGATTTGCGCAGGAGGTTAAGTTTTGCGTTGTTCTCGCCGTACAACTCGACAGGATCAACGCCCTCAACCGTGAGAATGATTTCGCTCAAGTCTAAGTTTTAATTTGTTGGCAGCGGGAGGGAACAGCCATCAGCGGGTTGTTTGATCCAAAAGTTCGGTTGTGCCTCCATGCGTTGTCAGGTTTTTTTATGTCCCGCTTTTGCCTGCAAAATTAAGTATTCAGGCAGGCTATTCCAACACATTTCTTTGAAAAGAAGTTCAACGCTTCGCGCTTTGTCTTTTACCTTGGCGGCGACGAACGAAACAGACCGCCATGACCATCGTCACCCTTACCACCGATTTCGGTTTTCAGGATTATTACGCCGGCGCCCTGAAAGGCGCGTTGTTGCGTCATTGCCCAGCTATCCAACTGGTCGATATATCACACGCCATCAAGCCCTTCGATATCGTACAGGCGGCGTTTGTGGTACAGAACGCTTATATGGAGTTCCCGCCGGGCAGCATCCACCTGATGGGTGTTAACTGCGTGTACGATCCGCAATTCCGTTTTCTGGCAGCCCGAAAAGACGGCCATTTTTTTCTGGCGCCGGACAATGGCCTGCTGGCCCTGCTGTTTGAACAACTACCCGAAACCGATATTCGCGAATTACCTGCCCCGGCGGGGCAGCATTTCCCGGTGAAACAATCCTTTGCCGAAGCGGTTGGCCACCTCGTTTCGGGCAAGCCTTTTGAAGGCCTCGGATCTCCGGCGGGCCCTATCCTTCACCGGATCAGTTTGCAACCGGTGATCATGCCCGGTCGTATTCGCGGCACCATTATTCAGGTAGATAATTTTGAAAATGTGATCATTAATATTCGCCGCGACGTTTTTGAAAAAAATGCCAAGGGACGCCCTTTTTCCCTTTTTTTTAAACGCAACGATCCCATCACCCGCCTTTGCCAAAATTACTGCGATGCTCCGGTGGGCGAGCCGCTGTGCCTGTTCAATAGCGCCGGCTTTCTGGAAATAGCGGTGAATATGGGCAAAGCCGCCACGTTACTGGGCTTAAAAGTGGAAGACGTGGTGGAGGTGGTTTTTGAAGGATAGCGCGGGATTAACATTATCATCGGATAAAAATATGCGAGTCGTCATTCAACGCGTTTCCTCATCATCTGTCGTCATAGATGGCCGTGAAAAATCCCGTATCGGTTGGGGGCTGCTCATCCTGCTCGGCATCGAGCACGATGACGGTGCGGCGGATATAGAGTGGCTGTGCAAA
>JAKLJF010000401.1:2551-5236 GCA_023151335.1 Thermoanaerobaculia bacterium
GCTGATGAACCTGTCGGTGCAGGATATTGCCGGGGAAATCCTGGTGATCAGCCAGTTCACGTTGCACGCCAGCACCAGGAAAGGGAACCGCCCCTCTTTTATTCGGGCGGCGCGACCTGAAACGGCTATTCCCTTGTATGAGAAATTTGTGCAGGCGCTGGAACAGGAGTCGGGCAGACCGGTCCGGACAGGCGAGTTCGGCGCCGACATGAAGGTGTCGCTGGTGAATGACGGGCCAGTGACGATCCTAATAGACTCAAAAATGAAAGAATAGAATACCAGTCCTTACTCCTCCCGCCAAATCACTCCCCCAAACCGGTCAACATACTGCCACTTCCCTTCCAGCACTGTCAGCGCCAACCCCTCCCGGAATGGCGTGGCCGCGTCGTAGGCGGGCGGGATGGCAAATTTGCCTTCCGTATCGATATAGCCCCAGTGGCCGTTGCTGCGCACCTGCGCCAGCCCGTCGGAAAAGACGCCGGCATCTTCGAATTTGGGCATGATGGCGAGTTTGCCGGCCTTGTCGATATATCCGTACGCGCCGTTGATCTCCACCAGGGCAAGGCCCTCGCCATAGTCGCCGGCCAGGTCGAACATGGGCTCCACGGCAATTTCACCGCGCTGGCTGACAAAGCCGTATTTGCCGTCGCGAAAAGCCAGGGCCATACCGTCGAAAAACTCGCCGTGGGCGTGGCCTTTCACAAACTCGAACTGGGGCGGCACTACTTCCCGCCCTTCGCGGTCAGTCAGTCCCCAGCGGCCGTTGCGCAGCACCACGGCCACCTGGCTTTCGAAGGGCCTGCATTCGTCCCAGGCCGGGGCGATGGCAAAGTTCCCGTTGGTATCGATAAATCCGCATTGTTCGCCGTTGCCGGCCGGGGCCAGCCCGCCCCGAAAAGCGCCGCCCGAGCGGAAGACGGGTTTTAAAACAAAATTTCCCCCGCGGTTCAGGTAGCCCGTTTTACCGTTAAATTGTACGGCCGCCAGCCCTTCTGAAAAATCGCCCGCCTCCTCGAAACGGGCGGGGATCACTTCGTTGCCGTGGGTATCGATATAACCCCAGGCCTGCACCACCTGCACACGGGCCAGCCCCTCCTCAAAAGGCCCGATGGTGCGGTAGATCCGCTTGAGCAGCAGGCGGCCGAGGGCGTCCATAGGCACCCATTGATCGTTCAGCCGCACCCTTGCGAAGCCGTTGTGGAACTCGCCGGCGTCCAGGTACTGCGGCTCGATCACTACCTCGCCGGCAGCGTTGATAAAACCAAAAAAACCGTTTTGCCGGATTTTGAAGAGCGGTTGGCGCATGGGAATTGTACGGGTATTTGTGTGGCAAATGTACGACTTCAGGGTGATGCATTAAACAGGAAGATGGCTGACGGCTCAAACAAATGGCGCACGCGCTCAAATAAACACGGTGAATAGCGGAAGGCCGGGTTATGTTTGTTCCGTAACATTTTAAAAGACAAACTGCAACGATAACCTGTTTTAAAAAGTCAGATAAAACCATGAAAATATTCCTGACGGGCGGCACCGGCGTATTGGGGCGCCGGGTGCTAAAACTCCTCTCCGAAAATAATGCCGAAGTCGTGGTGTTGTCGCGTTCGGCGGAAAATGCGGCGCTGATCACCCAATTGGGCGGCACACCTTTTTCCGGCGACCTGTTTAATCCGGACGATCTGATCCGGGGTACCGCGGGTGCCGATGCTATCCTGCACCTGGCCACGCATATTCCGCGTGCCTCCAAAACGTCGGCCTGGGCGCTGAACGACCGTATCCGCACGGAAGGCACGGCCAATTTGCTCCGGGCTGCCTGGATCAACGGCGTGCCGTTTTATCTCCAGCAAAGCGTCGCCCTGATCTACGGCGACCAGCAGGGGCGTGTGGTAACGCCCGATACGCCTTTGCCCGAAAAACAGCCGGCCATGCTGCGATCCGCCGTGGAAATGGAGCGGCTGATCCGGGAAGCAGCCGGCGACGGGCTATCCTACGCTATCCTGCGGTTCGGAAATTTTTATTCGGCGGACAGCGCACAGACCAGGGGGCTATTGGAAAATTTCAGGAATGGAAAAGTGCCGCTGATCGGCAAAGGCGATTTTTACTGGAACATGATCCACACCGACGATGCCGCGGCGGCAGTAGCCTTTGTCTTGTTCAACAGGGCAAGATTTGAAAATAAAATACTGAATGTCAGTGATTTTAATCCCCTGCGTTTCAGCGAATTCCTCGCAGCGCTGGCCATGGCCACCCACAGCGATATGCCGCGCCGGGTACCGCGGTATTTGGCCAGACTGTTAGTCGGGAAGGATACTTTTAAGGTAATGACGGCTTCCTATCGCATTACCGACGCGCAGGCTATGGAGGGTTGGGCGCCCCGCTACCCCGGCTTTCGGGAAGGTCTGCGTTCGCTTGGAATTTAAATCATCCCAATCTGCTGCCAATCCCGATAATCTCGGCGAACACCCCTGCTGCCGTCACTTCTGCCCCGGCGCCGGGGCCGCGCACCACGAGCGGCCGTTCGCGATAGCGTTCGGTGGTGAACACTACCATGTTGTCGCTGCCGTCGAGGAAGTAGAAAGGATGTTCCGGGCCAAAGGTTTCCAGGCCGATGCCGGCGTGCGCGCCCTCCAGTTTGGCTACAAAACGCAGCACCTTTCCGGATTGAGCGGCGTCGGCGCGCAATTTTTC
>JAKLJF010000402.1:0-3766 GCA_023151335.1 Thermoanaerobaculia bacterium
GGATTTCTGATGCGTGGCCTTTTTTTCCTCTTCCTGCTCCCTACCGTCATCGCCGCGCAGTCCACCGACTCGCTGCCCCCGGACGCCCTCCCCTTCCTGGTTGGCGCGCGCCTGCACAAAGGTTTTATCATCCCACATTCCCGCGACATCGCACAGGTATCGAACTCCCATCCCTACGGGCTGGAACTGAATGTGCAATGGCTCATGGCGGGTGAAAAACACACCCGCGAATCGGGCGTCATCACCAAACGCGGTTTTTTGGCCCATTATATCAACTATGATCATCCCGATGTGCTGGGCTACTGCCTGTCGCTGGCGCCGTATATCGAACCCCTGATCCGGCCCGACCGGCGGCTGTACGGCTCCGTTCAAATGGGCCTGGGCGTATCCTACCTGAGCAAGGTGTACGATAAAAATACCAACCCGACCAACCTGTTTTTCAGCACGCATATCAGTTATTTATTGTTGACCAATGCGTATCTGCATTATAAAATAAACCCCCGCTGGGATGTTTCCTTCGGGTTCAATTACAACCACATTTCCAATGGCGGCATGCGGGAACCCAACAAAGGCATGAATTTTCCTACCTGGAATGCGGGCGCCGCGTATAATTTCCGGCCCGCGGTCATCCGCCGCGTGGTAAAAAACAAAAACTGGAAAGAGCAGCCGCGCAATTATGCCTACGTACATGCCGTCGGCACCATCAAAAAAGCGCAGGCAACCGACGCATTCCCCGTGGATAAACCCTGCTGGCAGCTCGGCGGCATTGCCATGGTTGGTCGCCGCGTCGGGCGTATGAGCGGACTGGCTGCCGGCACCGAATGGATCCACGATGGCTGGGCCCGCGAGGTGCTGGACCGGGCAGGCGACCGCACCAGCGCGCTGAAAGGCGGCATTCTGTTCGGCCACGAATTGCTCGCCGGGCGGGTACGCTTCACCGTGCATTTCGGGGCTTATGTGTACAACCCGTCGCGGAATACCGATGCCGTGTATCAACGATACGGCCTTTTTTACAGAATTGGAAAACACCTGCAGTTCGGCAGCACCCTGAAATCGCACCGGCATGTGGCCGATGTGTTTGACGTGCGGGTAGGGTGGTTGTGGTGATTGCTTTTATTTGTAAAATACTACCTACTTTTATCCCCGGGCCAGACACATCGGAATGCCCCGGGTAAATGATGGGGAAGCTACTATATTTCCATTTCCATATCGCCAGCAAAGAAGTGCAACTGACCGTGGCCGGCCAGGATGGGCAGGCCTTGGAACAAGTCGTTTCACCGCTCAACTTTGAAGACAACCTGTTCAGTGCCCTCAACGTGTTGCACCGGTTGATGACGGCGGGCGGCGGGCGGAGCGGATTTCGCGCCGACCGGGAGTTTATCCGCAAGATCGGCCGCATACTGGCTTCCCTGCTCAACCTGAATCCGGGCGCCCCGGCAGCCGTGCAACAATTGTTCGATAAACACTGGCAAACCCTTGCCGGCGACCCGAAAGCCGCGGCTTGTTTTACCTTCGGCTTTGCCCAGCAGCCGCCTTACACCGAGCTGGCCGAACTGCCCTGGGAATTTTTATCCTACCAAAATACGGATCTGGCCACGGCCAGCAACCCGGCCTGTGATTTTATCCGGCATGTTCAATCCCCCGCGCCGGCCGCGGCGCCCTTGCCGGTGAAAAAAGGCGAGCCCCTGAATATTTTGCTGATCATCAGTGAACCGGACCCCGACGTGTTGCGGCAATCGGACAAGGGACTGGTCGCCTATCGCGAGTCTTATGTTTACCGCCTGTTGCGATTGTACGAAAACCTGGTGACCGGGCCGGACTCCGGCATCCGCCTGCGCGTACTGTTCCAACCCCGGCCGGCAGAAATACAACAGGGCCAGGCTACCCGAAAAGCCCTCGATTTCGACGAATTTTTGCGGCGGTTTCAAAAAAACATGGTGGAGCCCGACAGCGAAACGATCAGAAGCCCGGACCATTCCGATTTCCGGCCGCATATCGTTCATTTCCTCGGACACGTGTGCGCCGATGAGCGCGACGAAGAAATGATCGGTTGCATTAATGAAGAAAACAACCTCGTTTTTGTGCCCTTCCAGGCATTCACGGCTTGTTTTGCCATCGCACCGCCTAATTTATTTATCCTGCAAACGCCGGAAGGCGCCCGCTTGCACCGGGGGCCGTTCACGCAAAACGGCTTGCTGCTCGACCTCGCTGCCAAACGGCTGCCTTATCTGCTGAGTTTTCAGCACCCTGTCAACGAACAAGGTTCCCTGGCATTTCTGCGGGAAATCTACAACCGCCTGCTGGACACCCAAAGCGTGCCCGCCGCGGTGAGCGCAGCCCGGGGAAAATTGTCGCGCGATCTGGTTTCTTTTACCGATGCCAATGCTTTCGGCAGCCCTACCCTGTACACGTCTCTGCCTCAACCCGGGCCGCTGCATTTCAGTTTGGTTACAACCGCCGGCCGTGCCGGCGAAAAAACGGAGGCGGAAAAAGAGAACGCCCTTGCAGCGGAAACACTTCAGCAAAAAATCGACCGTTATGTCGCGGAGATACGCCGGGGCATTGAAAAGGCGGACTATGAAGCCGCCTTGCTGAAATTCAAGGAAATAGCCGAAATAGCCGTTCGCTCGCCCGAATCCGACACGCCGCTGGCCGAACGCTACAACGACGACGCCACCAGTCTGCTCGGACGCTACAACCAGATAGAATCGGGTTACAAACAACGAAGAATAGACGAAGCCACCCGGAACAATAGCCGTATAACCCTGGGATACGATCTGCTCGAACTGATGCGCAAATTCCCGGGTGTAGCTCAAAAACCGGTAGACACCCCCGTAGTAAACACACCGCGATTGAGATAAACTTATAAAAAAATGCTGGCGCTTCCTTTTGATCCGATCATTGCCGATGCTTATCGCCAGGCCGCTCTTGAAGGCCGGGATATGTACGTTTTTGCCGGACAAATGGAGCGGCTCAAAGCGGCATTGTCCAACGCCGAAGACCTGTACCAACAATGGGACCGTCTCGACGACCTTGCCGGTGAAGCCCTTTGGACCAAGCAGGAGGCGCAACACCTGCTGTTGGCGCGCAATCTGTTTTTTGAAGCCCTCGAATCGCATTTTACCCGCGTCATCCTCCAGGCCGGCGCCACACCGGCAGAGGACTGGTCACGCTGGTGGGCGGCATTTTCCGAAGCCAGTTTCCATTGGCAGATCGAAGCCCTGCTGGTACTTTGCCAGGCGCCGGTTTTCGGGCGTCGCTTTGGAAAAAAGACAGACCCTTACAGCCGGTTTATCGATTATTTCCGCGACCGGCGCTGGGTAGAAACACGGGAAGTATTCTGGGAGCTGGCCGGCGACAAATCTTTGCCCGACGAACATCGCGGGTATCACCATTACGTTTGCGGTCAAATTGACCTGTACTTTCACTATCGTTATCAAGCGGCAAAGGAATTATTTGCCGAAGCGGAGAAACTATTGTCCGGCAAACCCCTGGCTTTTCACGGTTGGGTGGAGTATTATCTCAAAAGCGCGGAAAAGGACCCCGAGCGCGCCGCCGGTTACGTGGAACAGGCCCTGAAACTGGATGCCAGCCACGCCCCTTCGCTGATCCTGAAAGCGGATGTGCTGGCGGAAAAAGGTCTTTTGACGGAAGCAGAAGACGTTTACCTTCAGTCGCGGCAAATCCGGCCCGGCAACGCGACAGCTTATACCCGTCTGCTCGACCTGTACGGGAAACCGGACTTTTTTGAAAAAAAACAGGTTGA
>JAKLJF010000402.1:3776-5236 GCA_023151335.1 Thermoanaerobaculia bacterium
TTTTCAAAAGCAGAAGCATACCACCGAAAAGCCTGCGATGCGTTTACGAAAGGTATTACGCCCGTTTTGAACCTGGGTTATTTTTACCTGGATACCCTAAAGTACAGCGAAGCAGAATCGTGTTTTCAAAAAGTTGTGCAATTAGCGCCGGAAGCCCGCGAAGGGTACCTCGCCCTGGCGCGGCTCTGCGAAGCGCGGGAAGCGTGGGAAGCAGCCCGCGGCCACTATGAGCAGGTGAAAAAACTGATCCCTTCCTGGGAGCGGTTCATGCTCAGCTCCACCGGTCGCTGCCTGCGCCGGCTCGAACGATGGGAGGAAGCCGAGGCCGATCTGCTTGCCGCATGGGCTTTGGATGAATACGACGACTCCGGCGCGATGACGGAAGTGTATGAAATGGTACAGCAGTTGTACAAGCACTCCGACAATCCGCAACCTGACAAAGCTGTTCAGATTCTCGACCGCGCCGCGCAAAAACGCCGCGGAACACCTTCCATTGCCGCGGGCATGGCCAACCGGCAAGGCCATGCCTTGTTCTACGTGGAACGTTACGCCGAGGCGCTGCCCTTCTACCGCCGCGCGGCCGAACTAATGCCGGAAGAACCGGTATACTACACCAACCAGGTTGATTGCTTCGACAAACTATACCGGCATACACAAGCGGAACAGCACTTCCGGGACGCGCTCGAAGCGCTCGACAAAGCTGCCAAATTGGCCCCACAGGACTCGTCCATACCCAAAAAACGCCGGCAACTGGCCCTGCTGCGCTATAACCCACATCTTGCGGATTTACCTACCCTCTACCAGGTACATGTGGAAGTAGGACATCCCCTGCTCGACGAAATTACGCTGGACTACCAAAGCTTGCTCCCCGGTATCACCGCGCTTACCGATGCGCTGCGCATGCGTATGCGCGAACGTTATGCGATCAACCTGCCCGGACTGCGGTATCGCGACATTTCCGAGGGCGGCGGCATTTTTCAGTTCCGCTTGTACGAAACGCCGGTTTGGCGCGACCACTTGCCGGCAACCCAAGATAACCCGCCAACCATGGCGGCCGTGCTGGAACAACTGGAATTATTCATTAAGCGATATTGTCTCGATCTGTTTATCAATTACTGGGATGTGGACAAAGAAGTGCCCCTGCTGCCGAATTCAGAGCTGGTACACTTTACCCGTGTGGTGATGGCAATGCTGGTGGAACAAACCCCGCTGCCACCGCTGCCACAACTCCATCAGTTATACCGTGCAGCGGGAGGCGCGAATTTGCCCGTGGCAGAAGCAGTGGAAAAACTGCGGATGACGGAAACGCTTCAACCTCATTTGCCTGGCATTGGAGAAGGATACGTTTTCAGCCGGCTTGGGGCACATGAGGAGCAGGTACTGCAGGCCTGCCTGATTGGTCAGGGTAACAACCGGGCGCTGACTTTACCCCTGCCGTTTGCGCAGGGATTTCTCGGTGC
>JAKLJF010000403.1 GCA_023151335.1 Thermoanaerobaculia bacterium
AGGGTATTTTCCAGCCCCCGGCATCCAAAGTAGCCTGCCGGTAGGGTTCACGCACGTCGATGCAAAGCAGCGGTTGGCCGGCCTGAACCGCACTCAGGATTTCATTGTGATCGATGGTTTTCATGCTCAGAGGTCGTTGATGAATTGATCGCTTTTACCGTCGCAGCGCATACAACCCTGGGTGATCAGGGCATCCGGCAGGCCGCCCAGGGCGCTGGCGAGGTATTCCTTGGCCGGGCGTCGCTGATAATACTGGTTTAAGCCCTTGGCGTTCCATTCCGAGGGTTGGATGTTTACGGCTTTGAAAAAACCTTTCACGCGTGATTGCAGAGCGGGTGTCCACTCGGAGGCGGAAATACCGAATACGTTTCGGATAGCATCCCATTCCGAAGTGCCGGTGTCCGCACCTGGCTGGTAAGTGGGCTCCAGCCAGTTACCAGAGGTGAAGGACAGGCAAAACGGCGGCTTGGGCATATCCTGCGAAGGCACCCCGATGATAGTCCCACAGCGTTTCGAGCCTTTGAGCACGACCAGGTCGGGCGTATCCGTCCGTCCAAGTACATCTTGCAATCCGTTTCCTAGCACCGGAATTTTGCGGGAAACGAAGATATGAAAAAAGATTTAACCAAAACAAAACGATCGCGGCTTGACGCCTCTTCCTGGATGTTGTTGTTGGAAGCCCAGTTAGAGAGCGAATTAAGCATAAAGGACTTTTGCGTAGTGCAGGGCATTAGCGAGGCATCTTTTTATCAATGGCGTAAGCGTTTACAAGGGGATAAAGGAACGGATAGTGTCATGTTCAGCCCAATAGAGATTCAATCAAAATCGACAGGGAATATAGTGGTGGAGTTGCCCGGCGGCGTTGTCTTGCGTTTTGGCGAATTGCCACCGGTGGAATATATACGCAGTCTGAGTTTGATGTTTAGCGGCGGGGATATATGATAGGCTTTACCACTGCACAGCGCTACTACTTGAGCCGGCAAGCGGCGGATATGCGCAAGAGTTACGATGGACGTAAGCCTACGACGAAGGCCCTCTTGCTCTATTCCACGTAGGCTCTATTTTTGGCAGTTAAGCCTTTGCGGGCGTTTTTGTTGGCGCCGGTTTCCAGTTTTGTGGCATCAATTCCTGCAGTCGGCTGAGCTTGTGATCGTGGATACGGTTGAGCACATCGGTGAGCCACACTTCGGGATCGATCTGGTTGTGTTTGCAGGCAGCGAAGAAGGTGTAGATCATGGCGGCGCGCTGGGCCGATTCGTGGGAGCCTGCGAAGAGGTAGTTTTTACGCCCGATGGCGATGGGCCGGATAATATTTTCCACCAGGTTATTATCGATTTCAATGTTGCCGTTGGCCAGGAACAGGAGCATGTTTTTCCAACGGTTGAGGGCGTATTGAATGGCTTTTCCGATAGCGCTACCCGGGGTAACGCGGTTGTATTCCGAGCGGAGCCACTCGCCGAGTTGATCGAAGATGGGTTTTGACTCTTTGAGTCGCAGTTCGAGTCGTTGTTCGGCGTTAAGGCCCAGATTCCGGGCTTTTTCTTCCACCTGGTAGAGCAGTTGAATAAGGGTCAGGGCGGTTTGGGCACGCTGGGCGTCGTTGCTTTGGGCGTCGAAGAATTCACGGCGGATGTGCGCCATACAATTCATCAGGGCCAGGGAGTCGATTTTTTTGTTCAGGGTTTCGTACACGCCGAAGCCGTCGCATTGCAGCACGCCTGCAAAACGTTCGAGTAACTTTTTAGGCCCTTTATGATCGCGCCCCACCTGGTAAAAGAAGAAGGGCAGTTTGCGGATGGGATCGAATACGGCCCAGATGAAGCCCAAATGCGTTTTGCCCCCGACACTTTGTGTACGGGGCAGGCTCTTTCCATCTTCCAGGACTTTGAGCCTGGTTTCGTCCATTTGAAGGTAAAACGTGTCAAAAATGAGCTTTTGATAGGCTTCGTAAAGGATCAGCAGGGGCTCGGCCCCGACTTTGACCCAGTGGCCCATGGTGGCCGGGGGGATATTCAGTCCGCTTCGGGCAAAGCGGGCGATGAGTCGGTGTAAGGGCAGATGCTCGACGTATTTGGAGGTCAGGATGTGTACAATAAGACTCACACCGGCTTTGGAACGGCCAAAGGGCAAGTCTTTGGCCGGCGCCTGTACCACCTGGCTTTGATCGGCATTTTCGTCCACCTCCACGCGGGCGTATTTGGGCCGAACAATGCGCCGCACCCACACCCGACCGGGGTCGTATTCCAGCACCTCCGTCACATCCTGACCGATGCGTTTCATGCCCCTTACATCCTCATCCGGCTCCACCACTTCTTCCACCCGCTCCAAATGAGCCGGAATGGGCATGCGGCCCGGGTGAACTTTGTCTTTTACCTGCGGAACTTTCCGCTCATGCGCGGCGATCATCTGGCGAACCGATTCCTCCACCCCCTGGGCCTGCTCGCCGTCAAATTCCAGGTGCAACTGCCCGGCCACCTCTTCCCCAGGAACAAAACGCTCGCTCTTGCGACCAAACAGCATCCGCTCAAACCACGCGATGCGTTGTTTCAAGGCCTCCACTTCCGTCGCCAACTTTTGGTAGTCGGCCAGCGGAACCACTTGTTCGTCTGCGTTTTGCATACGGCAAAGGTAGCTGAACACGCCCTGAGGCGCAACCGCTTTTTCCCAACGCCCAAGCGCCCATTTTTGTGGATTTCTTCCTTTTTTTCCTGTTTTTGCCGCTCAAAAATACTCTTTTCAACACCTCCTGCCCAAAAACCGTGGATAACTCCGCCCGTTTTTTCATGCCGCTACTTTTTGACCCCCATAGCGCTTGCGCCGCCTCACGCTGCCGAGGCTTACTCCCTCCAGGATAAACACCAATTCTTCCCAACTCATCAATACCGACGAGCCCCGATCCCTGGAATGCGGCAATTCAAACGTACCCCGCTCCAGCCGCTTGCCCCAGATCACAAAGCCGCTCCGATCCCACACCAGCAACTTCATCTGCGTCCGACGACGGTTCAAAAAAATGAATACCTCCCCGCTCAACGGATCACGGCCCAAGCCCTGGCGAACCAAGCCCGACAGCCCGTCGTAACTCTTACGCATATCCGCCGCCTGACGGCTCAGGTAGTAACGCTGCGCACTCGTAAAGCCAATCATTTCACTCTGCCACTAAACATTAAACTCAAACTGCGCAAATAATCCACCGGCGGCAAGGCTCCAAATCGAAGAACAACCCCGCCAGGTAACTCTACCTCTATGGGTTCTTCTATCGGCCCAGCACCTATCTCTATAGGACTGAATAATGCACCCGCTATTTCCCCACGCAACCGCTTCTGCCACCGGTAATACGATGCCGCACTCACCCCATGCCTGGCACAATACTCTTTTACACTTAAATCGCTCTGCTCATACCCCGATAACAAACGCTCCCACGTCTGTGCATCCAACCATTTCCGGCTTAATGCCGTAACTGATTTTTTCATACCTTCGTTTTTCAAACAAAGGTCTGTGGTCGAAATTGGCCGGGCAAGAGGGCCTTCGTCGTAGGCTTACGTAGCGCCGGGTAATGCTATCGCGTAATTATCGCCGCCGGGAATATGTCCGGGCAGGGTATTTAACATATCGGCCAACGCTTCGCCGGAAAGGCGGCAGGCATCCAGCCGAATTGAGTCCAGCAGGAACGATGCCATTGCGTATTTGTGGTTTTGGTAACTGTCGCGGACCTTTTTTTCTATCAGGGGCCAGCGTTTGTCGGGTCGCAGGGGATCGAACCGGGGATCGAACAACAAGAGCGGCAGCGATCCTTTTTCCGCTTTGGCCACCCATTTGTCGAGACAGGCAAATGCCCCGGCTTTGTTGTTTTCATGCAGTGCCTTCAGGGCGTAGCGATAGTACATCATGGGCAAGGTAATATCCGATTGCCGGATTTCCGTACGGCGGTTCATCTTGCGGCCTTCTTCGGTATGGTTGGGGCGGAAGGGGGTACGCTTCCCCTGGCGAGCGCAATAAGACGGTGTGCGGGAAGTTGTAGCGTTCCGGTCAGGTATTCGGACACGGCCTGCACCCTTTTCTGCGACAAGGCGAGATTGTCCGCGCCGATGCTGTCCGTATGGCCCGACAACTCAAAAACCAGATCCGGATACCGGTTGGCATATCCGGCGAAAGTATCCAGCGCCGCCCGGTGTTCGGCGGTAAGCGCGAACGCATCATTTTCATAAAACAGCATTTGCGCGTCCATCAGGGGTCTTGCGCCCAGTGCCACGGGATCGTACCGGCTGCAATAATAAACGGAACTGTCTGCCACGGCGGGCGCTTCCGGCAATTCCACAACGGATACGTTGTCGAGAAAATATTGCACCTCTGAATAGCCGCGCGATTTGGGCCATCGCGGATCGGCAAAAACACCGATCATCAGGTAATTGGCGGTGCACAAAGGCCTGACCCGCCATTGGGCCTGATACCACTGGTCGTACACCAGCGTGTCGACGCCGATGAAGGGTATGATCAGCGCGTTTCTGCCTCCGAAAAAGGACAGGTTTTGCGGCAACAGGGCAATGCCGAGGTGTTTGCCCCAATCCGGGTCGTGCCGGTTCGCGCTTACAACATATAGCCAAAGGCTGATTTCATACAGTTGCCCGACGCGCATCGGTTCCGTCGTCCGGGCCGACAAGTGCGAGGCGCCTTCCACCCCGCCAGAAATTCCGTTTACCGCCGGCGAATAGATCATCGAGATCATCGCCTTGCCCGATTGGGGCGATACTTTGTCTATGGGGCATACCCTGCCTTTTTTATCGTCCGAATCTTGCTTGTAGTCCTGGTCGCAAAGCATACAATGCCAGCCCCCGTTGTCCCAATGGTAAACAAGTCCGGCATATTGGCCTGAAGACTGGATACAGGATAAACATTTTTGTTCTCCATGCTCCTCGAATCCGCCGTTCCGGAGGATGTTTTTTTGTGCAAAAGCCGGATCGGCGGCAAGGAGGCAGAACGCATGCAGGAAAAGGGGGGAAATACGCATTACAGGTCCGGATGTTTTTGAAAAAAGGAGATGAAAGAGGACAGCAATTTATACCTCGCGCCGCCAAGTTTCTGGTATGACTGGCGTTGGAGTTACGAAGGTATCTCATAAGTCATTTTTTAAAAAACATGGCAGATTTTTATTTTAACACATAGGCACATAGGTCACATAGGGCGAATACTATGTGGTCTATGTGCCTATGTGTTTAAAATAATTTTGT
>JAKLJF010000404.1:0-2855 GCA_023151335.1 Thermoanaerobaculia bacterium
GCCCCGGCCCGGGTCATCCCTGGCAGTATTACCCCGACCAGATCAAAAATACGGTCGGTTCTGCGCAGGACCGTATGGGTTTACTGCGTATTGCTCATTTGAAACCGGGACAATATACCATTGCCAAAGGCGCGATGACCGTGTCGACTCAGGAAGCCCCGGCGGCAACTTTTTCCGCGTCGGTGTTTCCCAACCCGGCCTCCGGGTGGATTCGGGTGAAGTCGGAAGAGCCTTTTGAAAAATTATGTCTCCTCGGCGCTCATGGGGAGGTCATCCGGGATCTGGCATTTGCGTCCACTCAAGAAACGGAAATTTCCGTCGACGGGTTGAGCGCCGGTACCTATTGGGTCGTTTTATTCGGTCAAAATAAATCGGCGGCTATTTACTTTATAAAAACGGGGTAACGATTTTTGCCCCCAGCTAAACCAAGCCTCTATGCGCTTCATTATCTACGCCTGCCCCAACTACACCGTCAATGCCGTCAAATTCATCGACGTGCTCAGCAACATGCGGAATGTGCGTTTCGGGCTCATTTCACAGGAGCCGCTCGTGTTGTTGTCGCCGGAAATAAAATCCCGGATCAGCGGATTCCGGCAGATACCGGATGTGTTTGATGCCGACGCCCTGACGGAGGCCGCGCGTGCCTTGCAAAATGAGAACGGCCCCATTCACCGCCTGATCGCCGCGGTGGAGCCGATCCAGGTGCCTTTGGCACAGGTGCGGGAGCGGCTTGGCGTGGAGGGCATGAACGTGGAAACGGCGCTGAATTTCCGCGACAAAGACCGCATGAAACGCCTGTTCCGCGAAGCGGGTCTGCCCTGCGCGCAGGCGCAGGCTGTGACCAGTGTCGCGGAAGCGGAAACATTTGCCGGAAGTTGCGGATTCCCCCTGGTCGTCAAACCCCCGGATGGCGCCGGTTCTTTGTCCACTTTCAAGGTAAATAACGCGGCCGAGTTGACAACAGCCCTCGCGGCCATGCCCGGCAACCGGGCTTTGCTGGAGGAATTCATCACCGGCACCGAACATTCGTTCGATACTTTCACGCTCGGCAACCAGCCGCTGTTCCACTCCATATCGAACTACCACCCCAACCCGCTCGAAGTGATGCGCGAGCCCTGGATTCAATGGCAGGTGATCCTGCCCCGCGAGGTGGAAGGGCCACAATACGACGACATCCGCGACGCGGCTTTCAAGGCCCTGGCCACCCTGGGTATGCGCACCGGTATCAGCCACCTGGAGTGGTTTCGCCGCACGGATGGCAGCATTGCCATTTCGGAAGTGGCCGCGCGTCCGCCGGGCGCACAGTTCCTCACCCTCATCGGCCGGGCCTGCGATTTCGACGCCATCGACGCCTGGGCCAGGCTGGTGGTGTTCGGCGAATTCGAGACGCCCAAACGCCAGTACGCCGTGGGCGCCGCCTATTTGCGCGGCCAGGGTCAGGGACGCGTGCGGGCCGTACATGGCCTTGATATCGTTCAACGCGAGGTCGGTCACCTCATCACCGATTTTAAAATCCCGCAGATCGGACAGGAAGCCGCCGCCAACTACGAAGGCGAAGGGTATATCATCCTGCGACACCCGGAAACGGCAGTGGTGCAGGAAGCGCTGCAACGGGTGGTGTCGGTGGTCAGGGTGGAGTTGGGATGACTCATCACTCATAGCTCATCACTCATCGCTCATCACTCATCACTCATCATGTCCCGTTTTTTCCGCTGTTTCATCATACTCCTGAGCGCTGTCGCTGTCGCCTCCGGCCAGTCTATGACCTTTCTCACTTACAATATCCGCTTCGACAACCCGGCCGACGGCGCGGATGCCTGGACGGAGCGCCGCGACTTTCTGGCCGGCCAGTTGCGGTTTCACAAGCCCGACGTATTTGGTATCCAGGAGGGCCTGCACCGGCAAGTGGAATATTTGCAGGAACAACTGCCCGGCTACGACTGGGTGGGCGTGGGCCGCGACGACGGGCGCCAGGCGGGCGAATATTCAGCCCTGTTCTACCGTACCGACCGCTTCCGGGCCATCGAATCGGGTACTTTCTGGCTGTCGGAAACGCCGGAGACGGCATCGAAAGGCTGGGACGCGGCTTTTCCACGCATCTGCACCTGGGCGCTGCTCGAAGATACTGCCGCACAAATGCGGATCATGGCGTTCAACACCCATTTCGACCATATCGGCAAAGCCGCCCGTAAAGCGTCGGCCAGCCTGATTTTGAAAAAAATAGCCGAACTGAATACTACCGGCACACCTGTGATCCTCATGGGCGACCTGAACTGCGAACCTGAAGATGAACCCATCGCCATCCTGCAAAGCGCCATGAACGAAACCCGCGACGCCAGCCGGGAACCGCCCTTTGGCCCCGAAGGCACCTTCAACGGCTTCAAATTCAATGAACCGGTGACCCGGCGGATCGACTATATTTTTACCAGCCCGGGCATACACGTCATTCAATATGCCGTGCTGAGCGACTCGCGCAACTGCCATTACCCCTCGGATCATTTGCCGGTGCTGGCGCGTTGCGAGTGGTAATAGCGCTCCCGCTTGGGGACATAGACTCCTGTCACAACTTCAACAGGCTCTTCACGGCCACCCTGCCATCCGCTGCGATCATTTTAACCCGATACAACCCACTATGCCAATGCTGCGCCGGTATTTCGGCGATGGTTTGTTCCGGAAAATATTGTTCGGTAACGGGGAATCCGACGGCGTCGTAAACAACAATGCCGCTCAGCGGCGTCCCGGGCGATTCCACCCGGAAATTTTCCCGGAAGGGCGAGGGGTAGCAGCGCACCGGAAATGTCCCGGCCTGTTCAGCCGAGGATACCACAATTTTCACTTCCTGTATTTGAATAATG
>JAKLJF010000404.1:2865-5219 GCA_023151335.1 Thermoanaerobaculia bacterium
GCATATCCTGCTCCTGGCCATTGATCATCAACAGATTTGTCAGGGAAGGAGCAAACAAGCCGGCATGGCCGTCGGGCAATGGATTTGCCAGTACAAAACGGATCGTGCAGAGGTCGCGGGGCTGATCCAGGGCCGGAAAACCTTTATTGGCAACACCGGCTTCCACGCGGCCGGGCGGCAGATCGCGGGCCAGCGCGAAACGGGTGGCGCCGCCGGCAACCAGCAGATGATCATCCTCCGGAAACTTGACCTCCGTCAGGCTGTCCTGAACGAGGGCCTCGTCAAATTCCAACGCGAAAGCCACACCCCGCGGGAAAAAATCGTCGGGCAGCCCTTCCGGAGGCCAATAACTCACCGTCAGATGAATCGCCTCACCGGGGTGCGCTTCGGTTTCCAGAAAATGAAACCTGAGCACGGGCGGTATTTCAGCCGGGACAGCGGCAGGTGGCGGCGACCAGGGTTGGGAAGGCGGAAAAGCCAGCTGGTGGGTGCTGTCGTAATTAAGTTGAATGGCCAGTACGTCCTTTTCCGTGATAGCGCCGTCGCCATCGGAATCGGAAAAAGCGAGATTGATACCGGTAGACGGCATGGCTTCCAGCCAAGGCTCGAAGGGTTTGGGGCCCCAGTTCATATTTTGATACTTGGCTTTGCGCGGGTTGCCTTCTTTTTTAAAATTCAAACCGATGGGCAGCACGTCGAAGGCGTTCACCATGCCGTCGTTATTGGCATCGCCGGGGCAGAGGGCGAAGGAGTCGACGGGCTGGAATAGTACGACTTCGTCGATGTCGATATCAAAGTCGTAAAAACGTTCGAGCGTATCGAGGAAGAGGACGTTGGCGACATCCACTTTGAAATCGGTCCAGAATGTATCGGCGCGTATGATCAAATCTTCAATAACAAAATCAACCCTCCCTATTGGGCGATTGAAAGAGAGCCGGGGAGCATGTTCGCCGGTAGCGCTGAACTCCACCTTGCCTGGCGGCACTTTGCGCGCGTCGGCAAACCCGTTGGCGCCGGCCGCGAAATGCAGGTCATTGGCAGACGGCTCGAAAATAACCGTCGTCAGGCTGTCTTTAATAAATTCTTCCTTAAATTCGAGCGTAAAAGCCACGCCCATGGGGGAAATAGCCTGTGGCAGCCCTGGCGGCTGCCGGTAAAAAATATTGAGCCGCAGGGTGTCATTTACGGTGGCCGTGTCTTTGTCAAAAACAAAAACCAGTTTGGGACGTGCAGTAGTCGGTACCTTTACAAAAGGCTGATAGGGTTGCGGTGGTGGTTGCGATTGGTTGTGCGCGCTGTCGTAATTGAATTTTAGCGCCAGGATATCCTCTGCGCTGACGATACCGTCGCCGTCACAGTCGGAAAAGCCGTCGTTGATGCCAGTGGTGGGTAAGGAGGTAGGCCAAAACAGAAATGGTTTGGGCGTCCAGTTGAATCCCTGGGCCTGTGGAATACGGGGAGGGCCAGTTTGGCCGAAGTTCAGGCCGATCGCCAGCAAATCGAGGTGATTGACCCGGCCGTCGTTATTGGCGTCGCCGGGTAACAACACCTGACACACGGCCGGAAACGGGAGCAGCAATAAAAAAAGAAAGGTTGTTTTCATATTGTTTAGATGGTTTAGATAGTTTAGAGGGTTTAGAGCGGGAAATTTACTAATTTTTAGCCAATAATTCAACTTTACGTAGCTGATGTACCAAAGCAAACTGCTCGAACTCCTGCGCACCTTTTCCCCGCGTCAGTTGGGCCGTTTGCACGATTTTCTCGAATCGCCCTACTTCAACCGCGCCACCGATGTGTTGCAGTTTTTTGAATATCTGGCGCCACACGCACCGGCATTCGGGCACAAAGCACTGGCAAAAGACCACCTGTTAATACATTTCAAGCCGGCAAAACCCCTGACGGAAAAACGCCTGGCTTACCTGATGAACCAGTTGTTGGTATTGGCAGAAGAATTTATTGCCATCGAAACATTTCGCGCCGATCCGCTGAAAATGCCATTCACCCTGGTGGAAGCTTTTGCTTCGGCCGGATTATCCCGCCATTTAAAATCGGCGCTGGACAAAGCGTTGTCCGCCCTCGAACAATTTCCCTATCGAAATGCCGAGTACTTTGCAGAAAGCTACCGTTTACATGCCCTGCGATATTGGCGTTCCGATCAAATCCAACACCAGCACAACCCCGACTTACAACAGGCTTCCGACGCATTGGATACTTTTTTTCTGGTCGAAAAGCTGCGGTATGGCCTGGCTATGGCCCTCGCCGAATCCAGTTTGAACCTGAAATACGAGCATGGCCTTGAGCAAAAAATGCTGGATCCGGATCAAGTGGGCGAGCTTAATTCAAATCCGACACTT
>JAKLJF010000405.1 GCA_023151335.1 Thermoanaerobaculia bacterium
GTCTCCGCCGGCCGTCGATGTAAAAGGAGTCTTCTTTGATCCGAAATTCGCGCTGCGAGGAGTCAAGTTCAGGCCCGCGTGCCAGGGGAAGCCTGCTGATTTGATTGAACGAAACCGTGTCTGTTTGTATATCGTCGAATTTAATATCCGGCTTAGGCGTTCCTCTTTTAGACTCTGCCAGCGAAAAAACGGTTTTCATCAGTAGGGCTTCCCCGAAATCGAGATCGCTGGCGCTGACCTGCTCGAACTTGGCCTGATTGAAAAAGGCCCTCCGGAACGCCACTTTGTACAGGTGGGTTTCCGAAAAATTGGCGAATTCGAAAGAGCAACCGCCAAAATCGCTGTCTGTGATCCGGGCGTTGTAAAAATTGGCAAAATCGAAAAAGGCGGCTTTGGCGCGCATGCCGGCCCACTGCACGTGGGCGTCGGTAATTTCTGATCCTTCGAAGTTGGCGTGGCTCAGATCGGCGCCCGTGAGTGACACCGATTCCAGGATAGCATTCGAGAGGTTTATATTGCGCAAATAAGCGCCGTCGAGGTTGACGTGTTGCAGGGTAGCGTAGGAAAAATCGGCCAGCAAAAAGATCTGGTCGCTGGTGTTGTGACTGAGCCGGCTGGCAATCAGGCTGAGCAACACCTGCCCCCGTTCAGGGCTGGTCATCCGGCTCGTGATGGTATCTCCCTCCAGGTAGCGGTATGGTTTGAGCGCCTTGGTGAGCGCCACGATACGGCCGATCAGTTGCGGGCTAAGGTCGCGTTGTTCCGGGTTGGAGCGCAGTTCTTCATCAATTTTGTTCATAATGTTGTCGAACAAAAAAACCAACGAACTACGCCTTTCTGCTTCCTGGAGGTAGGTTTGTTGTTCGATCCGTTTATTTTGAATATCCAGTTTTTCATTTTGTTTTTTGAGATAATACGTTTGCAACAAAGCCATGACCAACGGCGCCAGGGCGATCGTCATCGTGAGGAAACCCACGCGGGTCAGCCTGCGGAGCGTGGCATACAACACGTCTTTCACCGTGTCGCGTTCCACCTTGCGGTCAGCGAGTTGATCCACCAGTTTGGATACGCTGCCATAAAGCGGCTTTGTGGCATAAGTTTGCACCAAAAACCGAAGCACTCCCAGCCGGGAACGGTAGCGGCGCATGGTCAACTCTTTCTCAAGGTTTTCCAGGCGCTCCCGCAACTGCCGGTTCTCGGCTTCAAGTTCAATCCAATTGTCCTTTTCTTCCATAATCGTTTGGTCGCTGCACACAAATGTAAGTAGTTTTGAGGGAGTGTTTATTTTTCCATTGCAGTTGCCATGCTCAACCAAATCCTGATCCCGGGGTTTTGACTATCCGAATGAACGTTTTACTCACGCACGGCTATTTTCTCGGAGAAGACCCAAAGGAACAGGCGATTATGAAGCCCTATCCCCCCTTGGGCATCCTGTACCTGTCGGCCTGGCTGGAACGTCACGGGGTGGAAAACGCGGTGTTCGATACGACGTTTTCCACCCCCGAAAAGTTGCAGCAATACCTGCTGGAGCACCGCCCCCGCATCGTGGCGTTATACACCAACCTGATGACGAAACTGAACGTCATCCGGATCATGCAATTTATCCGCGCCCAGACAACACTTCAAAACACTCTCATCGTGCTCGGCGGCCCCGACGTGACCCACAACGCCGAAGATTACCTGCGCCGCGGCGCCGACCTGATCGTGATCGGAGAAGGAGAGCAGACGATGCTGGAGATAGCATTGCGGATTGCGGATTGCGGATTACGCAATATTCCCGGCCTGGCCTATCTTCTGCCCGACGGTTCGCTTCACCGCACGGCCCCTCGTGAAAAACTGCGCGATCTGGACGAGCTGCCCCTGCCCAACCGGCAAATGATCGACCTGCAACAATACCTGCACGCCTGGAAAAAGGCCCACGGCCACAGCGCCGTCAGCGTAAGCACCCAGCGCGGCTGCCCCTACACCTGCCGCTGGTGCAGCACCGCGGTGTATGGGCAGAGTTACCGCCGGCGCTCGCCCCGTGCCGTGGTCGACGAGATCCGGTGGCTGCAGGCGCATTATGATTTCGACCTGATCTGGTTCGTCGACGACGTGTTTACCGTCAGCCACAAATGGCTGGACGAATTTCACGACGAACTGCAACGGCGCGGCGTTCGCGTTGCTTTCGAATGTATCACCCGCGCCGACCGGCTGAACGAAGCCGTGATCCAAACCCTGAAAAATTGCGGCTGTTTCCGGGTATGGATCGGCGCTGAAAGCGGCTCCCAGCGCATTATCGATGCCATGGACCGCCGGGTGGATGTACAGCAGGTGCGCGACATGATCCGGGCCGCCCGGCAGGCCGGCATCCAGGCCGGCACCTTCATCATGCTCGGTTATCCCGGCGAAACCGAGGCCGATATCCGCGAAACGGTGGAACACCTGAAAGCATCCGACCCCGACCTGTTCACCATTACCGTGGCCTACCCGATCAAGGGGACCGGACTGTACGAAGAAGTGCAGCCGACGGCCTTTTCAGCGCTGCCCTGGGCCGACCGCACCGACCGCGACCTCGATTTCAAGCGCACTTACCCCAGGCCCTATTACGATTTTGCCGTGCGCTGGACGGTAAATGCCGTGCATTGGCACAAAGCCGGCTTGGCCAAACGCCGGTTCACCCTTTCCGGGATGCGTTATTTCGGGAAAATGTGGATCGCAAGGGCGGGGATGTGGTGGTGGAAAAAAGTGAAACCGGCTCTTTTGAATGGCGGAGCGTAATTGTTATTAAAATTCAAACTTTTCTGTCCCGTGAAAATTTTTGGAACTTTACTTGTTATTCCTGCATATTTGTTCATCAATTCGCTTTTTACGCACTCCGCCTTTTTAAATTGATTATCTTTGATCGCTTTTTCAGCGACCATAATATAGTTTAGATCCTATGATCATTCTAGCATTAGTCTGTATATTGTTTGCCATCGCCCTAATGCCTGTGCTTCAGGTTGCCTATAAATATATCTATAAAACCCCCCTCCGGAATGCCACGCTCGAAGTATGGGTGGGGAAAGACGATCAGGGCAAAGACCTGTTTTTATACCTCCCACCCAAACCGGACGATAAAAGTATAAAAAGAATGGCCGACACGATGAGTAAGGTGTCTAAAGCATCTTATAAAAAAAACTAACTCCCTCGAATGATCGAAGAGGGCAAAACTAATCTGAGTTCCTCCCCCCCACCTTCCGGGAAGCCAACAGAAAAAGGGAGTGCCATTTCAACCACTATCAAAGTAGGCGGGACGGGCGGCTTTTTGGTTTTTCTGGTCAGCAAGCTTCCGGACGCTCATCCGTACAAATCGCTTTTTTTGTATTTGTGCCCCACTGGAGGCGCCATTTTGGCCGCCATGTGGAACTGGCTTAAACGGGAAATTGACACCTTCTGGTTGGAACAGGTGTTCCGTTACCGCTGCCGGCAAACCCGCGCTTATCTTGCCCGCCAATACGCCAATCCCAATCTGACGCCACAGGATAAGGAAAAACTCGACTTACTGGCAGCGGCGCTTACCGAACAGGAACACGAGTATTATATGAACCGGATCAAGGCGGTACCATACTCCCGTTCTTATTCGACACCTTTTACAACGCCGGCCAAATCATCGGAAGGAGAAACCGGGGGAGCTTAGTATTCCCGCACCAGCAACTCCTCCATCATCCCACGCAAGGGGACCTTGCGCGTTTCAGGTACCTCCACCGCGTCAAAATGTCCGAATGCCTCTGCCTGATACCGCCGTTTTTCAGCGGTCACGAGATCAGGAATCCCGTTGCGATTGAAAATATCGCGCACGGCCGAAATTTTTACCGGCAAATCGGGCCCGGTCTTCATCCAGTATTCCAGTTCATGCCGGTCGGCCCCGGATGCCACCTCCAGCGTTTTAAGCACGAGAAAGGTCTTTTTATTTTGCAAAATATCGCCCCCAACCTGTTTGCCAAATTTGGCGGGATCGCCGTAGGTGTCCAGCAGGTCGTCCTGTATCTGGAAGGCGATGCCGGCCAGACGACCAAATTCGTACAGGTGCGCCGACTGGTTTTCATGGGCACGGGCGCACATGGCGCCCATTTCCAGGGCCCCGCCGAGCAGCACTGCCGTTTTCAGTTCGATCATGCGGATATATTCGGGCAGCGTGACGTCGTGCCGGGTTTCAAAATTGAGATCGTATTGCTGGCCTTCGCATACTTCGATGGCCACGCGATTGAAGGTGTCGAGCAGGTCGGCGACAATAACGGAGTCGTCGAAACGCGCCAGGTGGCGGTAAGCGTGTATCAGCATCGCGTCGCCGCTGAGAATACCCGCGGTGGCACTCCACTTCGTATGCACGGTAGGTTTGCCGCGGCGCAGGGGGGCTGCATCCATGATGTCGTCGTGCATCAGGGTGAAATTGTGGAACAATTCTACCGCCCAGGCCGCGGGAAGCGCCTGATCCACGTTGTCCTGAAACAACTCATACGCCATCAGCACCAGGGCCGGGCGCAGGCGCTTGCCGCCGAGTGTGAGGATGTAGTCGCAGGGGTCGTACAGTTCGCGCGGAGCAGGGGGAAAAGGGTTGGCGGCGGCGTAGGCGTTGATTTTGTCGAGCAGCGCGGGGAGGGTGTGCATATTGTAACAGGAGTGAGCGGCAAAGATAGCGCGTTTGCCGTCATGGTTCGATGCCCAGAATCAACAACGGTACCGGCGGGTTGTTACGCCCCTGCCGCATGACATTGTACACTTCCCCCTCATAGTAGGCGATGCCGCTCGACATTTGGTTCTGCATCTTTTTGGTTGGTAATACTTCAATGCCCAGGTTGATGACGCCGCCGGAGTAGAACAGCATGTGTTTTACAAACAAGTCGTAAGCGACGAACGCGTATTTTCCGAACTGAATTTCGACGGCGATTTTATCTTTGACGAAGTCGGTTTGGTTGTAGCTGTAGATGGGCTCTTTTTCGCCGTTTTCGACTAGAAACTTCCTCTGTTCGTTTGCAGGCAGAAGAACACTTTTTTCCATCAGGCCCCGATTCAATGTAATATAGTAGTTATACCGGCTTTCGGCCCAATCTCTCTTAGAAAATTCATTTTGAAATGCCTTATTCAGATCAATCGGGCTATAAAGATTCGCCCCGCCTTTGCGAATCTCTTTGCTAACTTTAGTGCGCAGTTGTTCCGCATCGATGCTTTCGATCGCTTCTTTTATCTCGGTATAAA
>JAKLJF010000406.1 GCA_023151335.1 Thermoanaerobaculia bacterium
TCAGGCGATTCAGTACGGAGAAAAAATACGAGAGGATAACCAGCCCGCAAACCGCAAACAGAATGGAATAGGTTGAAATGTCCTGCATTTGCGCGAAGATAAAAAACCGCTCAAAAACAACCCGCGAAACACAAAACTTGACCGGTTTTCTGCTTCCCTGTCCCGGATAACCATTTCATTTGTTGAAATTTTTATTTTTTAGGTATGACTGATCTTCCGCCACATTTCGACGACGCTGCAACGGAAAACCTGGTTGCAGCCGCCAAAAATGTCCTGAAAAACAACATGCTCGGCGCCTTTACCAAACCGGCGCCATCCTTATACCCCCACCAGTGGAACTGGGACGCCGGCTTTATCGCGCTGGGCTACGCGCGCTCCGATTTTCGCCAGGCCTGTTCCGAACTCACGGCGCTTTTTCGCGGGCAGTGGGCCAACGGCATGGCGCCGCAGATCGTATTCTCCGTTAAAAATTCGGGCAAATATTTCCCCGGTTATTTTTTCTGGGATACCCGCGGCGTACCGGAGAAACCCCGCAATGTGCGTACTTCGGGTATTACCATGCCGCCGGTGCACGGGTTTGTTTTAAACCGCCTGTTACAACTGACGCCGGATACAAAGGTTTACCGGCCGTTTTTCCGGCGCATGTTCGACCGCATTTTGTTGCTCCATCAGTATTGCTATCAATTCCGCGACCCCGGCCGGGAAGGGCTGGCGTTCATTTGTCATCCCTGGGAATCAGGCATGGACAATCTGCCTACCTGGGAAGACGTATTTACGCGGATACACTTCAACGCTTCGGAGTTGCCGCCCTACGAACGCCGCGACCTGGACCACGTGGACGCCCCCTACCGCCCCCGAAAAGAAAGCTACGACCGGTATATTTATCTGGTTAACCTGTTGCGGCAGCGGCGTTACCGCGAGCCGGAAATCTGGAAAAATTATCCGTTTCAGGTGCAGGAGCCGATGTTCAACGCCATACTCAACCACAGCAACGAGGGACTTATCGAACTTGGCGGCTGGCTGCGCCGCGATACCGGCCGTATCCGCGAATGGCTGACACAAACCAACCGCGCGCTCAACAACACCCTGTGGGACGACCGGCGCGGCATTTACGTATCCTACGACCGCGTACATCGCCGCCGTTTGCCGGAAGTCACCGCCGGCGGCCTGATTCCCCTGCTGTGCGGAGCGCCTGCCGCGGAACAGGCAGCACGAATGACGGCCTTGTTGCATAGTCCGTCTTTCACCGGCACGCCGGAAAATCCGGCCTGGCTGTGCCCATCCACGGCACTCGACGAGCCGGGGTTCGACGCCCGACGCTACTGGCGCGGACCGGTATGGATCAATATGAACTGGATGTTGTACCACGGATTGAACCGCTACGGTCAAACAGATCAGGCCGCGCAACTGCGTTCCGAATCCCTTGAACTGGTGGGGAAATACGGTTTTTGGGAATACTACAACCCCTGGAAAAAACTGCCGGCAACGGAAACAACGGGCGGACATGGTACGAACCGGTTTTCCTGGACGGCGGCGCTGACATTGGACTGGCTGGGGAGGTAATTATTTTAAAAGATCAAACCCGTATGTTTGGCGCACAAAAACGCCGCCGCCATGCAACACACCGCCACCACCGAAGAAGCGCTGCTCTACCTCTTTCTCGCCGTCGCGTTGGGGTCATTCGTCGGCAATTTCAAATGGCGCGGCAACAGCCTGGGCGTAGCGGCTATCCTGTTTGTCGGCCTGGCCATCGGTGCGGCAAAGCCGGAGGTGCGGATACCCGATGTGATCAAACTGCTGGGCCTGGCTATTTTTGTGTACAGTATCGGACTGAGTTCTGGGCCGGCGTTTTTCCATTCCTTCAAAAACCGCGGGGCATCCAACCTCCTGCTCGCGGTTCTGGTGCTGAGTTTGCTGTCGGTATTCATCGGCGCCCTTTCCTTTGTCTTCGGCTTCGATGCCTCGGGGGCAGCGGGCATGCTGGCTGGCATCACCACCAACACGCCAGCCCTCGCCGGCCTGCTCGACGCCATTCAGGCCCATCCCGGCGCTGAAAATGATCTGATGTCGAACAACGCCGTGGTCGGGTATTCCATTTCCTATCCGATGGGCGTGCTGGGACTGATGATCGCGGTGGCCCTTATGCGCCGGCTGCTCCGGGTGGACTATGCCGCGGAGGCCTCGGCCCTGAGCCGCGAATTCCCCACCGGACAACCTATTATTCACCAGACATTTTCCATCGCCAACCCTGCCGTCACCGGCATCACGCTGCGCGAGTTAAAAAAACAACACCAGTTGCACGTGATCTTCGGGCGGATGCGCCGCGGGGGGAACGACTCCCTTTGTCATTGGGAAACCACATTCCGGGCAGGCGACCTGGTGGCCGTCACCGGCCATTCGGAAGAAGTGGCGCGGGCCGGCGCCATACTCGGCCAAGCCGCCGATGAAGACCTCACCGGCTACCACAAGGTGTTTGCTATGCGGCGTATGTTCGTTTCCAACCCCAGGGTGGCCGGCAAAACCATTGCCACCCTCAACCTGGCCGAGCTGTACCCCGTGGTGCTCACCCGCATCCGGCACGGCGACACCGACATGCTGGTGGGCTCCGATACGGTACTCGAACTCGGCGACCGCATTCGCGTGCTGGCCCGGGAAGAGGACATGAAACATATCGAAAAGATCTTCGGCGACTCCTACGAACAACTCAGCCATATCGACCTGCTTTCCTTCGGCCTGGGTATGGGGCTCGGTATCCTGATCGGTTCCATCCAGATGACCCTGCCCGGCGGCATATTATTCAGCCTCGGTTTTGCAGGGGGCCCACTGGTAGCCGGCCTGGCACTGTCGTATATCCGCCGCTCCGGCCCCATCCTCTGGACGCTGCCGTATTCAGCCAATCTTACCCTGCGTCAACTCGGACTCATCCTCATGCTGGCCGCCATCGGCATCAATTCAGGCGCCGCTTTTTTGTCCACCATGCTCAGCCCCGTGGGTCCGCTGATGTTTCTTTCTTCCGCCATTGTCAGCATAGCAGGCAGCATTCTGATCCTGTGGGCCGGATATAAACTGATGCGTATACCATACGGATTGCTGACGGGTATGATCAGCCATCACCCGGCCAACCTGGATTTTGCCAACAACCAGGCCGGCAATAAAATCCCGACCTACGGATACGCCCTGGTATATCCGCTGCTGCTCATCGGGAAAATTGTGTTTGTGCAGTTGTTGTGGCAGTTGATGAAAATGTATCCTTAAATCAAACGAAACGAAGTAAAAATGCCGGAACAATCGGAAGAAGCCCGCATTGAAGCGGAAGTGCAAAAACGGCTGGAAGCCATCGTCGCTGAACAGCAAAAACAATTCGCCGCCATCATGGAAACGGCGATGAAAAATGCGCAAAAAGGTCTTGATAAAGCCAACGCCGCCCTCGCCAGGGAGCAGAAAAAACTCGAAGCCGAACTCGACCGCGCGCGCGAACTGCGCCGTAAAGCCGAACTGGAAGGCGAAAAAATGGCCGGCGAAGCCTACGAAAAACACCGCCTTCAGTACGACGAAGCCGCCAAAATAAAAGTGTTGCGCGATCTCGCCCGGCGGCACATCGAAGCAGGCAAGCCGAACAGCGAAATTGCCGATTGGCTCGGCGTGGAGCAAGATTTCGTGGAAAATATCCGTGTCGTGGTGGAACGCGTTGAAAAATTTTACGCCGGCAGGCAGCCGAAACGAACCATTCCGGCCGGCAACCCCAGGGTCAGTTTTCAGGATTACGGACGCGGCGGCACCGTGTTTTTCGAAAGCAGCGACGCAAAATTCGAGATGTGGTGGGAAATGGGCATCAACGCCCTCGCCATCGTCGATATCCCGCCGCCCGACCGCTGGGAGGCGCGCACGGGATTGCCGCTTGCCCGGCGGGACGAAATTCTGCATTTCATCGGGGCAGAAATCGTGGCCAGGCAGACTGTCAGCGGCGGTTCCTTCGTCGTGGGCGAAAATGTACTGACGATATATGCCAACGCCGAGGGGGGAGGAACGCCGGTCAAGGCACATTCACCGCCGCCGCCATCTGCGTGATCAGCAGGTTCTCCCCTTTTTCGTAGATCACATTGGAGCGCCCCACGATCAGGGGATCGAGGCGGCCGATTTGTTTGGCGTCTTTATTGTCGTAGGGAATTTTGTGCAGCAAATAGCGCATGGCGTTGAGGCGCGCGCGTTTTTTACAATTGGATTTCACCACGATCCAGGGGGCATCGGAGGTATCGGTAAAGAAAAACATGTTTTCTTTGGTCGAGGTGTAGTCGTCCCACTTGTCGAGGGAAGCGCGGTCGATGGGGGAGAGTTTCCACTGCTTGAGCGGGTGGGTTTCGCGTTCCTTGAAACGCCGCCTTTGCTCGTCGCGGCTGACCGAAAACCAGAACTTGATCAGGATGATCCCGCTGCGCACGAGGTTGCGCTCGAATTCGGGCACCTGCCGCATGAATTCGTTGTATTCTTCCCTGGTGCAAAAACCCATTACGTTTTCCACGCCGGCCCGGTTGTACCAGGAGCGGTCGAACAGCACGATCTCTCCGAAAGAGGGCAGGTGACGCACATACCGCTGAAAGTACCATTGCCCGCGTTCCTCCTCGGTGGGTTTTTCCAGGGCCACTACACGCGCACCGCGCGGGTTGAGGTGTTCCATCACGCGCTTGATGGCGCCGCCTTTGCCGGCAGCGTCGCGACCTTCAAACAAAATGATGATACGATTGCCCGTTTTTTTCGTCCAGGCCTGCAGTTTGAGCAACTCTACCTGAAGGTCGTACTTCTGCGCCTCATAGTTCTTGCGCGACATGAGGTTTTTGTACGGATAACCGCCTTCGCGCCAATCGGTGGCCAACTCTTCGTCGGGGTTGCCTTTGGCGTTTTTTCTCGCCTTTTTTTCTTCCACCAGGATTTGCAGCAGCAGCTTGCGTTCTTCTGAAGGAAAATTGTTGAGATAGGCTTCCGCTACTTTGCGTTTTTCCTCTTTGGATACGCCTTCCAGGTGGTCGGCCAGCACCGTTGCTTCGTGGTTGATCTTTTTTCTGATCCGCTTGTTCACCGTCCGCACACGGGCTTCCTCGGCCGTTTCGCCCCCCGTCAGGTCGCCTTGTTTCACTTCGCGGGTAGGGTCTTTCAGGGCGGCAGTTTCGTCAATACGATTTGACATTCGTTTTTTTATTTTTGTATTAATACC
>JAKLJF010000407.1 GCA_023151335.1 Thermoanaerobaculia bacterium
CAGTAAGCTTCAAACCCTCAAACCAGTAACCTTTAATCCTAATCGATTTCTAGTCATCCTTAAATATCGGTTTTATGCTTTGCCTTCGGAATTGTTTCCTGCCGGCGTTGTGCCTGGCAGTGAGTGTAAGTTGTATTACTGCCCAAACCTCACCTGTTGCCGCTTTAGTGCAACAATATCGCGACCAGGGAGGTCGCTTCGAATCGACCGGCTTTTTTAGCCGGGCTGTTAACGGACCCGATGCCGCGACCAGATTCGCCCCACAAGCCCAGTTTCTCACCCTCGATCCCGCCCGTTTGACCGGATTTGCCCAAAACCTGCCTTCCGCAATTACCCTTCAACTTCCATACCATGATGAAACATTGACCATCGACCTGCTTGAAACGCCGGTGCAAACCGATGACTTTAGCGTTGTGACCAACAATTCCGCCGGCCGGCCGGTGGATTACACACCCGGGCGGCATTACCGCGGCGTTATCCGGGGAGACGAAAGATCGCTGGCGGCCTTTAGTTTTTCCCAAAGCGGCATCATGGGACTGCTCTCCGACGACCGGCATGGCAACCTCGTGCTGGGCAAACTGGAAACTCCCGGCAATACCACCGGTTACCTGTTGTACTCCGACCGGGAAGTGGCGGAAAAACCCGGCTTTGCCTGCCAGGCCATGGAGCAAGACCTGAGCCGGCCCGCCGGCCCGACGGAAAGCAAACCCGATGTCAACGGTTGCGTTCGGGTGTATTTTGAAGCCGATTATGAACTGTTCCAGAACAAAGGTTCCGTGCAGGCGACGGTGGATTACCTGGCCGGGGCCTTTAACCAGCTGGCTACGCTTTACGCCAACGAACAGATCAGCGTCACCCTGTCGCAGGTATACGTTTGGGTTTCGCCCGACAATTACAGCGTCAGCAGCAGCAGTACGGTGCTGAGCCAGTTCAAATCGCTGCGCAAAAGTTACAACGGCGACATCGCCCATCTCGTAGGCATCGGCGGCAACAACCTCGGCGGCATCGCCTACGTGGACGTGTTGTGCGTGCCGTCTTATGCGTATGCTTTCAGCGATATTTCCACTTCATACAACACCGTACCGACCTATTCCTGGACCGTGGAAGTGCTCACCCATGAAATGGGGCACAACCTCGGTTCGCCGCACACGCAATCCTGCACCTGGCCGGGCGGGGCTATCGACAATTGTTTTACAACCGAGGGTGGTTGCGCTCCGGGCCCGGCGCCGGTGAATGGCGGTACGATCATGAGCTACTGCCACCTGACCAATTACGGCATCAATTTTAACAATGGTTTCGGGCCGCTGCCGGGCGATAAGATCCGCGCGGAAGTAGGCAACGCGGCTTGTCTGACCGGTTCCTGCGCGTCGCCGGGCTCCTGCCTGGCGCCGAAAAGCCTGACGGTGAGCAATATCAGTGGCAGCGGCGCCACCATTTCCTGGAGCGCCGTCAGCGGCGCCAACGGTTACAACCTGCAATGGCGCGCGGTAGGGGCTTTGTCGTGGACAACCGTCAATAATGCAAGCAATCCATATAATCTTACCGGACTACCGGCCAACGACGAAATAGAAGTGCAGGTTCAAACGGTTTGCAGTGGCGGGACTTCCGCCTATAGTTACGGTGTGGTATTCATTTCCGGTTCGGGTGGCAGCAATCCTTCCTGCGGCACGCCGGGCAATCTGACCGCAACGGCTACTTCTTCCACTTCCGCGCTGGTCAGCTGGGGCGCTGTTACGGGAGCCGGTTCCTACCAATTGTCATATAAACCCTCTAGTTCAAGCACCTGGAGCAACCCGGTAAATCTTTCCACAACCAGTTACACCCTGAACGGCCTGAATGCGGCGACCACCTACAACGTTCGGGTATCGGCCACCTGCTCCGGTATTGTGTCCAATTTTGCTACCACGTCGTTTACCACCAGCGGCGGGGGCGGCACTTGCGGCGCCCCGGGCAACCTGACGGCAACGGCCAATTCTGCCTCGGCTGCCGATATTTCCTGGAGCATGGCTTCCGGCGCCAGTTATTACCAGTTGTATTACAAACCGTCCACTTCTTATTACTGGAGTTCGGCTATCGCGGTGTATGGCACTGCATACACCCTGGGTGGATTGTCGGCCAACACCACGTATAATGTCCGGGTGCGTACTGTTTGCGCTTCCGGCACTTCCGGATTTGTCAGCAGCACCTTCACCACGCAATCATCGGGCGGCGGCTCCGCCTGCGCCACGCCATCGGGTTTTGGGCTCGTGAATGTAACCTCAACCTCGGCGACCATTAAATGGAATACCGTGAACGGCGCAACCGGCTATGACCTGCAAATCAAATTGTCCACTTCCAGTACCTGGATGACTTTCCAGAACTTACCTACCACCGTGGTGCAGATCACCAATATGCAACCCGGAAAAACGTACAATGCACGGGTGAGAGCCCGGTGTAGCGGGACTAATAACTTTTCTGCGTATACGGCTGTACTGAATATTACTACGCCTTCCAATGTCACGGAAACGGATCCGCCCGTCGCGCTGCCCGGCAACGATGGGATTATTGTAACACTGGAAAGTGACAAAACGGATGCAGAACAATGGCAAATAAGACCAAACCCGACAACCGGGCGGGTGACCGTGGCGCAGGAATCCGGCACGGATACCGGCACTGAAATGTTCGAATGGTACGATCAGCATGGTCGTTTGCTTACCCTGCAACAGACGCAAACTGCAAATAGCAACTGGCAATTCGATCTCGCCGGATATCCGGCTGGCGTTTATTTTGTGCGCATTTTTAGCGGAGATAAACAGCCGTCGGTGCAGCGGGTGGTGAAAGAGTAGAAGAATATCGAACATCGAACACGGAATTTCGAATGTCGATATTCAAAGACTTCGACATTCGACATTCCGTGTTCGACATTCGATATTCCCTACCTTTGGCCCCGTATGCGGCATTACCCTTCCAAACTGTTATTATTCGGCGAGCATATTCTGCTGCTCGGCGCGCGGGCGCTGGCCGTACCGGTGCCCGCGTTTTACGGTAAATGGGCCTGGCGGAAAACCGGCGAACAGCCGGACAAGTGGGCGGGCCGTTTGCGGGAGTTTGCCGCTTCGGAGCCATTAAAAGCAGTAGCCGGCCTGGACGTCTCGCGGTTTCAGGCAGATCTGCAAGCGGGCCTTTTTTTTAAATCGACTATTCCGGCGGGATATGGATTGGGAAGTTCAGGGGCGCTATGTGCGGCAGTGTACGACCGCTATGCCGGTCGGAAAACTGCGGACCTCGCCGAATTAAAAGTCATTTTTGCCGGAATGGAAAGTTTTTTCCACGGCCAGAGTTCGGGGATTGATCCCCTGACCAGTTATCTGAACCGGCCACTTTGGATCGAAAATCGCGCGGAAGTCCGTTTTTTTGAGCCGCGCCCCTGGTTTCCGGCGGAGCCGGTTATTTTTTTGCTGGATTCTCGGCTGCCCCGCCGGACAGGCCCCCTGGTACAATGGTTTTTGGAACAAAGCCGGGAACAAGTATTTTTACAACGGCTTGAACAGGAACTGTTTCCGGCGCACGAAGCCATGCTCGACGCCTGGCAAAACGGCGATGCCGCCCGTTTTTGGCCCGCTTTGCAGCGGGTTTCCCGTTTCCAATTGGAAAATATGCCGCCCATGATACCGGACACCGTCCGGGCTGTTTGGGAAAGTTGTTTGGGTGGCAGCGACGTTTTTCTGAAAATCTGCGGTGCGGGCGGCGGTGGTTTTGTGCTGGGATTTGCGGCCTCGAAAGCCGCGGTGAACGAAAAGTTCCGCACCTTTAGCCCGGTTTTCCCTTTTGAACACAATGGCAATGCGGAAAAATAGGCCAATGCGGCTCGCCTTGTGGTTTTTGGGCGCGCTGCTGTTGATTGCCGCGGGCCAGGACTTCCTGGCCAACGGACGGCCCCTGTATTGCCGGATCGGCGGCGAAAATTTTTACCCGGGCTTGCGCGCCGTATGGCTGGGCGAAGTCCGGCCTTATGGCCACCCGGTACTCGATCATATCCGGCAAAATTTTTTATGGCGCCGGTACGAATACGAAGCGGCTGTGTTTGCGCCTATTCCCTTTTCCCCCGGCGAGTTGCCGATGACGCCGGACACGACTTTGCAACAAGCCCCGCCCGGAGCCGTTCACCCGGGACCCAATACTCGGTTCCGCCATTGGCTGGGCACCGACGACAACGGATACGACGTGGCAGCCGGTCTGGTCGGCGGCGCGCGGATAGCCCTGCTCACAGGGGCTACTGCCACCTGCCTGGCGTTCGGAATCGGGATCGTGTTGGGGGCTATCGCGGGTTATTGGGGCGACAACCGCCTGCGTATCCGGCGGGGACAGTTGTGGGCGGCCCTGCTGGGCTTGCCGCTCGCCTGGTTTTACGCCTCGGCGTTTCTGCAAAACTATGCCGCGGACGGCGGTACATGGCTGCTTTGGAGCGCTGCCGCGGGAATATTTTTAGCTATAACCGGGGCCCTCGGCGTGTTGGGTAAATATTTATTGCGAACAGGTTATTTTCAGGAGAGGGCGGTTTTTCCCGCCGACCTGGTCGTCATGCGCGTGGCAGAGGTATTTTCCTCCCTGCCGGGTTTACTGGTCATCATAGCGTTTGCCGCCATGCTGAAAACCCAAACCCAAACGCTTTGGCCCATGATCGTGCTGATCGGCGCCTTCAGCTGGCCGGATGTTGCGCGTTTTGTGCGAAGCGAATTGCTCCGGGTGCGCGAACTGGATTTTGTGACGGCAGCGCGCGGCCTGGGTTTGAACGAATGGCGGATACTGTTGCGCCATGCGTTGCCCAACGCGTTGCGTCCGACCCTGACCGTATTCGCTTTCGGGGTGGGTAATGCCATTCTGCTGGAAGCGGCCCTGTCTTTTTTGGGATACGGCGACAGCAACCTACACGGCGCTACCTGGGGTAGCCTGCTTCAGAACGCCCGCAACAGCCCGCAGCTTTGGTGGATATGCCTGCCGCCCGGTCTCGCCATCTCGCTGACCATACTCGCGCTCAATGTTATTGGCGAATTCTTAAGCGAACGGCGTTGAACCCTAAGGGCGTTCAATTGTTACTTATGTTCCATTCAGGCGGAACCGATGTTCTGCCAGGGCATTTACCCCGGCGCCTACCACTTTTAATATGCGGCTTGATTATTTACGTTTAACCGGTTTGGCATTGCTTTTTTTC
>JAKLJF010000408.1:0-4828 GCA_023151335.1 Thermoanaerobaculia bacterium
AAATAACGTCGGTGAACCGTCGCCACAATCTGATCTGCTCCATGTTGCCCGTGTCTTCCAGTGCCAGGTGTTTTTTGCCCAGTAAAAAAGAACCGTGAGCGGCATAGATGGAGCCGTGGCTGATGATCAGATCGGGCTTGTATAGCAGGCCGGTGAGAAAAAACTGAAAGTCGAATTTTAAAAGGCCCCAGATTTTTCCAAAAAGGCTGCGGTAATGTTTACCAAAATTGATGTAGGTAAAGCCTTCGGCTTTCAATAAATCCAGTTCGAACTCTTTGTCGCGTACGGTAAAAAGCACCTCCGAGCCGTTTTTAATCAGCAGGTGGGCGAGGTGTTTGAACATGTGCACGTGTGCAGGATGACCGATGTCGATGATTATTCTCATTAGCGCAATGATTGATAAACTTTTAATCCTAATTTTCCTACTTTGTACAACGGAGGGCTCAGTACGAGCTCATAACGGCCATAGCTGAGTTCATCGCCGCCGAAACGTGCTTTGAATTCGCGTACGCCGTATTCCTCATCCGGCCGGCCGGCGCCCATAAAATCAAAAAATTTATAGCCGTGTTTCAAGCCGTATTCAATAGGCGCCCAGGAAGCCAGAACGCTGGGGTGCACGCCCTGAATCACGCCGTTGTCGCCGCAGACGTACCATTGGTAAATCGCTTCGTTGCGATAGACCGGGCCCACACTGCCGCCCACTACCTGGCCGTTGTATTTAACGAGAAAGGTTTTGGAAGAGGGCGACTTCCAAAACTGCATGAACAGCCCCAGGCCGGGCAATGGTTTTTTTACCTTTTCCTTGTAAAGCCGGACCAGCAATTGGTAAAAGGCCAGCACATCGGCTTCCGATTCCGGCTCGGTGACAATTGCACCCGCGTTCAGGCTGGAACGGATCTGCCGGCGGCGGTTGCTACTCAGACGCCCGGTGACGGATTTCTCGTCATCCAGCCTGACCACGTAATTCAAATGCGGGCGAAAGCGGAACCCCGACGCCTCAAAACTGCCATTCAGTTCGGAACAATCGAAAAAATTCCGAAATTCAATAAAGATAGCACTTCCGCGGGCAGTTTTTTTCATGGTTTCCAGCAGCGTGCGGGCAATGTCCGTTTTATTGGTTTCAGACACTATCGGCCCGCCCCAAACGATCAGCCGGCGCGATAACCAGGATTTCACTCCGCCGCCGTCCGATTGTATGACGCCCAGCAGGGAACCCTGTATTTGCCCGGAGGCAGAAAGGGCTAACCACAGGAATGGTTTATAGCCGCGTACCGGTTCGATGAATTCAAGAAACTCCGGGCTCTGGAAAAAATTTCCGGTCGGGGTCTGCTCTATAAATTGCTGAAATTCAGCGAAATATTCACTGTTTTTAAGTTGCTGGAACTGTGTAAAAAGAATGGTATGCATCGTTCTTAATTGAAGGTTTCAGGTATTCAGGAAGCGCTCAATTCGTATGTTGGCCGGGTGGCGACGGCGTCCATCAGGCCGGTGGTCCGTCTTTTGCCGATGAGGTTCAGTAAATACGTCCAGGCGCCGCTGGCTTTGACGGCTACGGCGTCGATATTGTCCGTATCGTCGAGGCTCAGACGCCTGAGGCGGTAGGGGTCCGTATGAATGCTGTTAAAACCGTAATCCACGGTGATAGCACAGGCATAACCGGCCTGTTTTATCAGTTCGATATCCCGTTCGGAGTAATCGCCGTTGGGGTAAGCCATCGCATTGATGTTCAGGTGGAAGTTTTGTTCCAGGATTTCCCTGCAGCCGGCGATTTCATGGAAAGCCTCCGCCCCGTCGCACTTCGGCAGGCAGGGATGAAACACCGTATGTCCCTGGAAATTGACGTAAGGGGTCATCTCCTGTATGTGGGTCGCGTTCAACGCCCGCGGTTCGGCCCATTCCTGTTCAGGCCGGAACCCGGCCCGGGCCAGCGCTTCCAGCCTTTCCCGGTTGGTCATTTGTTTGAGGGCTGGTTTGGAAAGGCCGGGATACTGGTATTGGAACCAGTACTGCCGCCTCGTATTGATAATCCCGGCGCACAAAAAGATGGTAACCGGGATATTCAGTTTTTTAATGACCGGCAACAGGCGGTAATTGCCAATGTGTCCGTCGTCGAGGGTGATGATCAGGGCTTTAGCGGGCAGGCGCCCGGCGTCGCCGCCGCGGTGGGCCTCCAGAAAATCGTCGAGCGATATAATATGATAATGCCGTGCCAGAAAGCGGAAAGTTCGCTCGGCCATTTCGGGCGCCGGGTCGTGGAGCATGACGATGCTCACTTTTTTCCGTTGCAGGATTTCCCGGAACAAAAAAGGAACTCCGGAAAAACGCAAAATTTTATACATCAGATTTCTCAGCGATCGCATAGTCAGTCAATGAATTGATTATACCATTTCTCCAGGTGAATCCATTTCCAGATTTCCCGCGAATGGTTTGCTTTCCTTTCCAGGTGATTGTTATACAACAACTGTACCTTTTTTACGTCCATGATGCCTCTGGAGATAAAAGGTTCGGAAGAAATCAGGTTTTTTATGTAATGTTGGAAAACAGGCGTCCGAAACCACTCTGCTTCCGGTGTTTCAAAACCGATCTTGTCGCGGCGCATGCGGATCTGTTCGGGCAGGGTGCCCCTCATGGCTTCGCGCAGAATATGTTTGGTCATGCCCTCCCGGATGATCATATCTTCGGGCAGGGAGAGGGTGCGTTCCACCAGGCGGTAGTCGAGGAAAGGTACGCGGGCTTCGAGGGAGAACCACATCGAGTTGCGGTCTTCCCATTTGAGCAAGTGTTCCAGTTTATATTCGAAGTGGTTGATCAGCGCATCCTGGAGCGACGGCGAGCCATACAGCTCCCCGGCAATCAGGTTGTCGCCATTGTTATGGGCGTGGAAAAAACCGGTATCGAGGTATCCTTTTTCCATCACCCTGACCTGGCTGCGGAGAAATGCAGGCAGGAGGAAAAAGGCGAGGCTTTTGATGCCGTACAGGGAGCGGTGTTTGCTGTAATAATGCCTCATTTCAGAAGCCAGCGTACCGATCCTGCCGTTCCGGAGCAGGTTTTTGAAATGAAAACCAAAGAAATAATGGTAGCCGGCGAGCGCTTCGTCGGCGCCCTGGCCGTCGAGCGTAACGATGACGTGGTCTTTGGCCAGTTTCATTACCCGGTATTGGGCGTAGGTGGAGGTGCTGGGCACGGGCTCGTATTGGGCGCGGGTGAGGTCGTCGATGTCGGCCAGCAGGCTGTGTTCGTCGGGTTGTGCGAAATACATGTTTTTCAATTGCCCGCGATACAGATCAATAAAACCCGATTCGTCGCCTCTGCGACCGCTGCCGTAAACGGCGGAGAAGGTGTTCAGGTCTTTTTTATCGTAATCTTTTAACAACACCGATACGATACTCGACGAGTCGAGGCCGCCGCTGAGGCAAACCCCCACGGGCACGTCGCTGCGGAGACGCAAGCCAACGGCAGAGGAGAACATTTCGCGGTACTCCTCCGGGTTTTTAAAGGGTTCTTTCAGTTCCTTGCGGATGTTGTACCACTTTTGCGGCCGGAATTTTTTTTCTTCTGCCGGCGCTCCCGGGCCAATCCGCATTTTGAAATAGTGCCCGTGGTCCAGTTTTTTTACTTCCTTCAGAAAAGTGCTGTCGTTTTGGTCGGTGCGGTTGAAGGCCAGGAAACTGAAAATAGTTTCCGGGTCGGGTGTGGGTTTGCGGCCCAGCACCGCGGTGATAGAGCGGATGTCGGAGCCGAACAGTATCCGTTGCCCGTCGATACAATAAAAGAAGGGTTTGACCCCGAACCGGTCGCGGGCGGCAAAAACGGTTTTGTCGCGGCGGTCGTAGATCACAAATGCCCACATGCCGTTGAAGCGGTGCAGCATCTGTTCGCCCCACTCCCGGTAAGCGGCGAGGATCACCTCCGAGTCGGTCCCCGACCGGAACGTATGGCCTTTGGCCTTCAATTCCTCACGCAATTCGATGTAGTTGTATACCTCGCCGTTGAAAATGAGCACGTAACGCTCGTCGGCCGAAAACATCGGCTGGTGACCCGCCGGACTCAGGTCAAGAATGCTCAGGCGCACGAAGCCGAGGCCCACACCGTCTTCTGAGAACCAGCCTTCGTCGTTCGGGCCGCGATGTTTCATGGCCCGTATCATGGCGTTGAGTTGATGTTCTGCCACAGGCGCCCCTTCGGGGTGGATAATACCGGAAATACCGCACATAGGATAAATGGTTTAGATGGTTTATGAGGGTTTATGAAGGTTTATGAAGGTTTATGAGGGTTTATCATAAGCCCTCATAAACCCTTTTATAGATCGATTCAATTTTTTCGGCAACAGCCCCGGCATCCAGTTTGAGACTCACTAGCCGTTCGCGTCCCCTGGTGCGGCCTGTGGTGGCGGCAAAATCGAGGGCTTGCCGGAGTTTTCCGGCAAAATCGGCGGGATCGTAACCGGCCACGTAGCAACCCGGTTCGTCGCCTGCCACCCAGGCGGCATCGCCTGCCGGTGTAACCACCATCGGGCAATTGCAGGCCATGGCTTCCTTGACCACGTTGGGCGAACCCTCGCCAAAGGAACACAGCACAAAAACATCGACGCTGTTGAGGTATTTGACCACCTGTTCGTGCTTTACGGGGTAAGGGTTTATGAATATTACATCCGGCTGTTTGAGCAATTGGATGGCCGATTGCGCCAGCGCGATGTTTTTATTGGTATCGTCGGGGTTGCCCAGGAAGAGCACGTATTTTTTGTCTTTTTCAAGTCCCAGTTCTTCCCGGCAGCCGCCTTCGAATATCCGGAACTGATCGAGCCGTACGCCGTTGGGAACAATGT
>JAKLJF010000408.1:4838-5189 GCA_023151335.1 Thermoanaerobaculia bacterium
TGTGGGATACCTTTTTGCGCCACACGGCTTTTTCCAGGTTGGCCGATTTGGAAATGATCGCGGCCACGAAAGGCTGGATCAGCCGGGTGAGCCAGATCAGCAGATGGCTTTTGAATTCTATCCGGTTCGTGCCGTTGAAGGTGCCCTGCGCGTCGTCGCCCATGAGCGACAACACGACAGGCAGGGGCCCGGCCGCCAGTACCGCCACCCAGCCGCATAGGGAATAGTGGGCGTGGATCAGGTCGTATTGGTTTTGTTTGAGGTGGTGGCGCAGTGGCCTTACGTTTTTCAGGTAATTCAGCATGCCTTTCCCGGTGATGGGGAAATAATCGATCTCTATACCGCGGTCGC
>JAKLJF010000409.1 GCA_023151335.1 Thermoanaerobaculia bacterium
TTCAAAATTGAAGGGTCGCTCAATCTGAACGGCAAAGAACGCCCCGTCACGCTCCAGGCTACTCTCCGACACCTCTTTGCCGGTACCGTAGCCTGCCAACTGTCTGCCAACTTTTCCTTTTTGCTCAGCGATTTCAATTCCGATTTGATCCGACAAGGCTTCGACGACCGCGTACAGGTCAAACTGAATGAAACGCTTATGAAACGAGTTAACGAATAAAACTTTCAGTCATGAACACGATCAAAATTATCTCCTTTTTAACGCTTGCCGGGGCGGTTCTGACCTTGATCGGATGCCGTGCTTACGACAAGGTGTATAGCGATTTCGACCGTACAGCCGATTTCGCCGGATATAAAACTTTCGCCTGGTTGCCCGACCTCGATACTGCCAATTCCGCTTTTAATAATGAAATTATCCGCAATAACACGCTCAATTATTTCACCCACTGTATGGGCGAACGCGGGTTGCAGGCAGAATTGGACGCTCCGGATGTGTTGCTTCAATTGGTGGTGCGTAGCCTGCCCAAGCAATTGACCATCACCTCTGCCGTGTATCAAGGTTTGCCTGCCGGCGGCAGATACAACCCGTACTACTACCCACACCCCAACAACTTCTACTACCACTCGCCCTTTTTTTACAGCAATACCAGATACGTGACAGAACGATATGATTACGCCGAAAGTACGATTACGCTGAATGTCTAGTGTGGACGGGTTCCGCCCGTGGCGACCTGTACGACCCCGCTTATATGGCCGACAACCTGCACCCGGTGGTATATCGCATTTTGAAGGGCTTCCCGATAAAGCCGTTGCACCGGGAAAAGGCCAGAAATCACTCCGCCACGGTGCAAAATCCGCACAGGCACACGATGAGCGGCAGTTGTAACAAAGTGTCCGATGCGTCACCCGCATTTTGACCTTTTAAAGAAAAACGTCATGAACGACTCAAATAGAATCACACTTCAATCCCTGGGTGCAGCGCAAACCGTGACCGGTTCCAAACACTTGCTCTGCACCCCCGAACTGACCCTGTTGGTGGATTGTGGCTTGTTTCAAGGGATCAAAACCCTGCGCGAAAAAAACTGGGAGGATATTCCAGTCAATCCAGCCGATGTGAACGCCTTGATCCTGACCCACGCACACCTCGATCACTGCGGTTACATTCCATTGTTTGTAAAAAGGGGGTTCCGGGGCAAAATTTATATGACCCCGCCAACGGCAGACTTGGCCGAAATCATCCTTTACGACAGTGCTAAAATACAGGTGGAAGATGCCGAGCGGGCCAACCGAATGGGTTTCTCCAAACACAAACCCGCTCTGCCGCTTTACGATGAAAAGGATGTGGACAAGGCAATGCCCCTGTTTGAAACCGTCGAACATAGCGTCGAGTACCGCCTTTCACCCAATGTCAGTTTTCATTTCCGTAAAAACGGGCATATTCTCGGCGCGGCCTCCGTTGTGATGAGTTGTCACGGCAAAACCATCGTTTTTTCCGGCGATATCGGGCGTTACGAGTCGCGTTTTTTGCTGCCTCCTTCTTCCATTTCGGAGGCGGATATAGTGGTCATGGAGTCCACCTATGGCGACCGTTTGCACGGCGACAGCGATCCGCTGGATGAATTGGCAGATGTCATCAACCGGGTAATAAAACGGCAGGGAAGCCTTATCATCCCGAGTTTCGCTGTGGGCCGTGCCCAGGAAATCATGCACCTCGTCAACACACTCAAAGCAGATCAAAGAATTCCGTCCACTCTACCAGTCTATCTCGACAGTCCTATGGCCGCCGATGCGACCCAAATCCTTTGCCGACACACACATTGGCACAAACTCAAACACGACGAGTGTATGAGCGTGTGCAACGATGTGGTCATCAACAGGGATTTTCGCCAGACCAAAAAAATCATCTCCACACCGGGGCCGAAAATCATCATTTCAGCCAGCGGGATGCTTACGGGCGGGCGGGTACTCGAATATTTAAAACACCTGGCGCCCGACCCGAAAAACGCCATCCTGCTTATTGGCTACCAAGCCGAAGGTACGCGGGGGCGACGCCTGAAAAACGGCGAGCCGGAACTGAAAATCCACGGCCAATTCGTACCGATGAAAGCCGGTGTCGAGGAAATATCCGGCTTGTCGGGCCACGCCGACCAGTCCGAACTGCTGCAATGGCTCGGCCAAATGGGACAATCGGTACAAAAAGTGATCCTCGTACACGGGGAAACCCAGGCGCAGGAAACATTCGCCGCTAAAATCGAACAGGAACTCCATATACCGGCTCAAATAGCCAAAGAAGACGAAGAAATGACCTTGTTTAACTTGTAAAGACGGGCGTTAAAACTTCTTTATTATGAAAAGCAAATCAGCCATCGCGATAGAAAACGAATTAGCCGACCAGGGACGTCGTCTGAACAATTTGGAACAGGGCCGTCATTTACCATATCACAACCTCAAAGTACGGCCGGTCAACATCGACACCTACCGGGAAAATATCATTTACATGCGGGCCGACTGCCCGGTGTGCAAATCCGAGGGATTTTCCGCGCTTACCCGAATCGCCGTGTATTATGGCGAAAGGAGTATCGTCGCTACGCTGAACGTGGTGTCCGACCTTGTTGGCCACGGCGAAGCGGGGCTTTCCAACGAAGCTTTGCGGCGTTTACAGGTACAGGATGGCTGCATGATTCAAGTTGGGCATTTGAAACCAATAGAGTCCTTCAAGTTTGTCCGATCAAAAATGTACGGCCATGCGCTCGAAAATACGGCCTTAGAAGCTATTGTGGACGACATTGCCGAGGGGCGTTATTCCAACGTCGAGCTCGCTGCTTTCATCACAGCTTGTTCCGATAAAAACCTGTCCGATGCGGAAATCGTCGGCCTCACCCGGGCGATGATTAAAAAAGGCGAAAAACTGTATTGGAATAAACCCTTTATTATGGACAAACACTGTATCGGCGGTTTGCCCGGCAACCGTACCACGCCCATCGTGGTCGGCATCGTGGCGGCAGCCGGGCTGACCATCCCCAAAACATCGTCCCGCGCCATCACTTCCCCGGCAGGCACGGCCGACACGATGGAAACCCTTACACGGGTTGACTTGACACTTAGTGAAATGCGCAAAGTGGTAGAAAAAGAAGGCGGATGTTTTGCCTGGGGCGGCGCCATGCAGTTAAGCCCGGCGGACGATGTCATCATCTCCGTGGAAAAAGCCCTCGATATCGATAGCGAAGGCCAGATGATTGCTTCCGTGCTGTCCAAAAAAGCCGCCGCCGGTTCCACACACGTGGTTATTGACATTCCGGTGGGGGCGACAGCCAAGATTCGTACCGGGGAAGATGCCCGAAACCTGGCTACACGCTTCGAAGCGGTGGGTCGGGCTATCGGTTTACAGGTACAGACGTTGATTACAGATGGAGCGCAGCCCGTAGGCGTAGGTATCGGCCCGGCATTGGAGGCCCTGGATGTGCTGGCCGTGTTGCGCAACGATCCTTACGCCCCGGAGGATTTGAAACAACGTTCGTTGAACCTGGCTGCGCATTTGCTGGAAATGGCCGGACATTGCCCTGAAGGCGAAGGACTCCTGCAAGCAACGCGCCTGTTGGAAAGCGGAAAAGCATTTGAAAAATTCGTGTCGATATGCCGGGCGCAGGGCGCGTTGAAAGAACCTATGCGCGCACGATTCCGCTACGATTGGTTGAGCGACCGGGCCGGGCGGGTCGAAAAAATCGACAACCGCCTGCTTGCCCGTTTAGCCAAACTTGCCGGGGCGCCCAAATCACCCGGGGCGGGCATTCATTTCTATGCACCCATCGGAACAGCCGTTTCCAAGCGCGATTTATTGCTTTCGTTGTACGCCGATTCTGCCGGCGAACTGGAATACGCTAAGGAATTCCTCCATTCCGTCGCACCCGAACTTATAATACTGATGTCATGAAAAAAAGTACAATTGCCACTAACCGGATAAAGCGATTGCCGGGAGGTATCAACCAAGCGGCAAAGGCTTTTGACCAAATACTTTTTAAACATGAAAGCAACATGGCAATTCTCCGACCAAACGCCTTCCGGGCGACGCTTTCGTCGCTATGAAAAGGTAAGGGGGGCGTTGTTTCCCAACAAACCCCGGCCGGGTTTACCCCGGCGCGCTCCGGTGACTGAGCGGCTTGTTTACTGGCAGGATGAACTGCGCTATTGGCAACTCGAAGTGATCTTTTTTCATTCCTTGTTGCATATGGGCATCTTTAACTGCAAACCTGATTCCTGGTACAGGCTCGATTACTTGCGCCAGGCTTTCTCGGTTTATGAACATGAAATATTGCCGGACATAAAAACAACTTTAGAGAATATCCTGGCAGGCACGCACAACCGGAATGAGTTACAGGGAAAAACTTTGCAACAGGAAATAGAATCACACGCTGAAGCTTTGAAAAAGTTGAAGATTGAAGTTTTTCCGTATCTCTCTGAATTACTATATACTCCTATCTGGTAAATAATTGACAACGAGCAGTGGAATTTATACACTGACAAACAACATGAAATTCATTCAATTCTAAAATTTTCTTTTGATTATGAAAAACGGACTTTTAGTATCGATTCTCGCACTGCTGTTCAGTGCTACCTGGGCTCTTGCCCAACAGCCCCGCCTCCAATATTACCGTCCTCGGGATCAAACTGGTATCAACGTATTTGAGCCATCAAAAAAGGCTGAACAACCCGAATTTACCGGCTTCAAAATCCGGATCGGCGGTTCGTTTACTCAGGATTTTCAATCGCTTAAACACGAAAACAGCCCCACTTATGTTCCGGTTTCAGGTACCAATGCAACTAACAAGAACCTGCTGTACGGCGTAATCAAAGCCGAGGATTCCACTTCGGCTACGCTCTCCGGTTTTAACCTGGCTATGGCCAACCTAAATCTCGACTTCCAGGTCGCCGATGGTATCCGGGTTGCGCTTGAGAATTATATGTCCGCGCGCCGGCACTCCGAATTCTGGGTAAAAGGCGGTTATATCCAAATCGACAAATTGCCGATGCTTGGCAATCCTAAATGGTTTGAAGATTACCTGCGCGTTAAAATCGGTCACTTCCAGCCGAACTTCGGCGATATGCAATTCCGGCGTACCGACGGCGGTAACGCAATGTTCAACCCATTCGTGGAGAACTACATTCTGGATGCGTTCACCACGGAAA
>JAKLJF010000040.1:0-2347 GCA_023151335.1 Thermoanaerobaculia bacterium
ATCCAAAACCTGGATAATCCACTGGTGTTTATCCAAACCTCCCGCGACACAATGTGCCCCGGCGAAACCGCCACCCTGCTGGCGCTCTCCACGGAACCGGGTAGTTTCAGATGGAGCGACAACTCCATCAACACCCTGTACACCGCTATTCCGCCTGTCGATGGCGAAAACATGTATTCCGTGACCTTCACCGCCACCGATAACGGATGTACAGCCTCGGCCAGCAAATCAATCTTCCGGATAACCGCGCCTGAAGTCAGCTGCCCCGACTATACAGTGACGGTGGAAAATGGCGGGCGGCAAAGCCTGGGATGCAATGCGGGCAACGACGAGTTGATCTGGGTCGCCTCCGCGGTCAATGTCAAAGATATTCCGGCGTTAGGTTCCGGCATGGTCACTGACCAGCTTTTCACCCTCGTTCAGGCGCGCGCGCCGGGCTCAGTGCAATATTCTTTTTACGCGAAAAATGCCGGCTGCACCAGCGACCGGACAGATGTGCTCGTAGAAGTTGCCCCTAAATCCTCCGACGGTATATTTATACCTGAATTGATTACTCCTGACGGTAACGGCATGAATGACACCTGGGATATCATATTGCCCGATCAGATACAGAATCCGGAAGCATACACCCTCACGTTGTTCTCGCGCAATGGTTCACAGGTATATCAGGGCACACTGGCCATGACCTTTCGGGCAAGCGAATACCCCGACGGCGTTTATTATTATGTGCTGACCAAACCGGACGGAGAAAAACTAAACGGCGCGGTCACGATTTTGCGCCGGCAATAACGAATTGAAAAATAATCCTGCATGCGTAAACTCATCCTTTTAACGGTACTTGCCGGCCTGAAGTTGCCGGCAGCGCTTCTGCAAGCCCAGCAGACGCCATTTCTGAACCATTATGCCTGGAACCCCCGTCTGTTCAACCCGGCAAGCCAGGGTGGCGCTAATGGAGGCGAGATTGCGCTGGTGTACCGCAACCAGTTTACTCAACTCGACGCTTCCGTGCGCCCAAGTTCTTACCTGCTGCACGCCGACGCATCCGCATTCCTGCCAGAACGCATTGGATTTGCCCTGCAATTGCTCGGCGACAAAGCCCATTTGCTCAACCGCTTCCAATTGAGCGGTTTTTTCGGGTACCACCTGATCCAAAATAACCGGATCCGTTTATCGCTTGGCGCCGCGGTCGGCTACCTGAATCAAAGTTTTGATTTCGAAGGGGTCCGGGTCAGCGATATCCAGGACCTGGACATTTTCGACAACCGGCTGAATACCGGCCGTTTCGACGGCGGGCCCGGCCTGGCTTTTGAATACCGCCTGGGCAATGGCTCCTTTTTTGCCCTCGATGCCGCGGCATCCCAGTTATTCAGCAGCGACATTACCATCCGAAAATCCAGCGCTGCCACCGTCAATGGTGTGGTGTACGACATGATCCCGCATTTGCTGGCCAATGGCCGTTTCCGGATTCAGGCCGGCGGTTTCGCCATTGAACCAAACGTGATTTTTCGCGCGCTTTCCGGGGATCGGCCACTGAAGGCCGGCGTGTTGGATATTAACCTGAATGCTTATTTTTTAAAAAACAACCGCCTGATGGTCGGGGCCGGTACCCGCACCGGCACGGGCGGCTTTCATCTGCAGGTAGGCGTCGCGCCTACCCTTGATACCCGTATCAATTTTTCCGGTGAACTGCACCCCTCCCTTGGTACAACCTTTGAGATCGGCGCCGCCTACACCTTTAAGCGGCGCCGGGAAAACCCCGATCTGTTACAAAACCCCTACAAAGAGGCAAAAGCGCTGGCTAACGGGTTGGATTTCCGGATATCGTCGGTCAAAACGCAGCAGGATGCCATTGGAAATGCTATAACAGCCAGCGCCTCGGCAGAAAACCTCCGGCAACGGGAGTTGGCCTCAACACAATGTGCCGCTTTACTGGAACAAACCGAACGCGAGATCAACAATTTGCGCCCTACTGTAGATATCCTGGAAGCCAAACGCCGGGAAGCAGAAACCATGATCAGAAATGCTGAAATCCAATCCGAGATCATTTCGGAGGAAACCCGAAACAATATGGCTGCCATTGCCGAATTGAAACGGCAGGCAGTTCTAAACCTGGACGAACTGGGGAACCGCCAACGCGATTTACTGCAAAAATGCACCGCCCTGAAGCCGGAGATCAATGAACTGACTTGTATCCGAAGCGGCGATGACGCCTGCGTACGGGAATTGTTCGCTGCCCGGCTGCAAACCATGCCCGGAAATCCGCCCGATATGTTCCCCCTGCAAACTGCCACCACGCCGGGCCATACCAACCTGATACTGCGTTTCCCCAACGACGACGAAGCCTACG
>JAKLJF010000040.1:2357-16289 GCA_023151335.1 Thermoanaerobaculia bacterium
TATCTCCGCACTGGTCGATGAAACAAAACAACAGGGCCTTCGCTTCGACGGGATAGATCTCATCACCGAACTTCAGGAAGATGAAAGCACGATCGATTATAAACCCGGCCTGTTATATGCCGGCGATCTGGAAAATGAATTGACCAATTATACGCTTATCGATAACAAATCCGGCAAACGCGCCGACCGGCAACTCAACCCCGATCATTTCACCGAACTTTCCCTGGAACAGATCGGCGCACTGAAACTGGCTGCCCTGCGCTCCTATCTCATCAAACTGGGTATTCCGGCTAACCGCATTTCCATTGCCGTACGCTTCAATCACCCGGAAAATATCTATCGCGAAGAAACCCGCATGGTCGTGAAGATTGGTTATTAGTTGATTTGTTGATTCGAGGTACCCAGCGCTTGGCCCTTCAAATCAACAAATCAACTAATAACCAACCCTCACAACCCAAAAATGTAGAGTTTCCTCCAGAATCTTGCCCTTTATCAGGCATTCCATGGTCAGTTGCATTTCCGGGTCGGTGTTTAATTGGCTGCCGTAATTTTTTTGGATAAACAGAATAGGGTTTTGTTGCTGCAATACCTGTTTTACCTGATCGGCGCAGGCCTGCATTTCGCGTTTGACCACCCAATCCAAGGGCAAAGGGGGGTAGCTGTCTGCGAGGAAGCTGGATTGCGGGAAGGCCGGCAGGGTTTTAAAGTTAGGGCCGTAACGACCCGCCAGATCCCGCAGTTCACGATAAAGTGTGGCCGTTTCGTTGTTGCTGTAAATTCCATTCAATTTTGGAAAAATTTCTCCCAAATGTACCTGCATGGCGTGCCGCGGGCCATCCCGGTAAACAAACTCATACCCCATCCGGAACAAGATCAGCAGACCAGTCAAAGCCAAGGCTGGCAACCAGGAGGGCCGGGGTTGGCGAAAAACGGCCCTGTAAAGCGCCCCGGAAATATCGAGTACAGCGTACACCGAGGGCAAAGCAAACAATATGGGCAGGTTGTAACCCCAACTGACCGAAGCGCACCAACTGAGTCCCAGCAGGGCGAAAAAAGAGAGCGTTTGTCGCCACTCCCAATACTTTTTCCAAAAACGGTAAGCCCCCCAGCCGGCAGCGATCCAGAAAAAAAAACGTGTTTGGGCGAATGGAACGGTGAATTCCTGCCTTTGATAAATCGTCCAGCCGAAAGACGCCACTAAAAAAATCAGCAATGCGCACCAGGCGGCAAAAGCGAGTCCTGCACGCCGGGCCCGCACAAGCCACCATACTACCGGCGTTAACAATATTGCGCCGGGTATGGCTACAAGCGGACTTATGCGAAAATAATCCAGCACTCCATGCTGAACGGCCTGCCCGCCCGAAGCGGCCCCGCTCGTAAGCCGCCAAAAACCGGAAAACGTATCTGTCCATGCCAAATAGCAGATGAAAAGGACGGAAGCCAGGGCGAAGGCCATAATAGCCATTGTATTTCTGGACGTCAAGGACGTCGCGATACCGCCATATTCCCCATTCACTGTTTGATATTCAATAGGCTCCTTTCCTCCGTCCCTCCGTGGTGCGTAAATAAAAACAAGCGCCCCCCAAATGAACGGCATAGGATAGAAAGACTGTTTACACAACATACATCCTGCCAAACATAAGCCGGAAAGGACGGCTGTTGTCGCGGAACGCCAGTTCCGGAATAGCCAGATACTCAGCGCGCCCAACAAGATTCCATCTACTGTGTGCCAGGCCGCCGGCGGGTAGCAATGCGCCGAAACGACGAAACTAAATGCAGCCAACATCCACCGTTGCACGCCCGCGGCAAGCGTCGCCGCCCCGAGCCAGGAAAAAAGCGCCACTTTGCCATAAAAAAGCCAGCGCTCGCCCAGGATGGCCCATTGGTCGGGTATAATGCTCATTTCCAGCGCGCGCAGCCAAACCGGTACCGGTGGCCGAACATACACGAGGTCGGCGTACAAAGTTTTACCGCTCAAAACCTGCCAGGCCAGTCCGGTAAGAAAACCGCCATCGGTTTCATTGATCCCGTAGGGCGCGTAGTAGCAGCAGTAGGCGGCTAAAAGGCCCCAAAAGAGTGGTTTCCATACATTTTGCTCCTCCACCCTCATTCCGCGCTATTTTGTGAAAGTATTCGGGCTTTCATGCCATACCAGTTCGTCCAATACCCGAACCAGGGAAAAAATACCGCGGGTGCGCGGAAAATCAAGCGCCAGGGAATATCCCCGGATCGGGAAGGAATGCACCGCTTCGGCAGGCCGGTCGCCATGTCGCTTCAATACGGTAAGGAACGGAATATCGGGACTGCGCCGGATCGTTTGTAAAATATGCCGTATACCTTCGAAACTATGCTTTTCAGGCAAACAAAACTGGTATTGAATAAACCCGCGCCGGCCATACAGGCGGTTCCAGTTCCGGATACTGTCGAGTGGATAAAAATACCGGTCCAGGTCTGCCAATTGTTCGCCGCTGCGCGACCGCGAAAAAAGCATGGCATTGTGCGCCCGGATCGACCATTTGTTCAACAACCAGGAAGGTGCGTAAAAGGGCACATTGCGGGTTTTCTTTTTCGGATAAACCAGTTGGGTCTCCGCGTGTTCCGGCGCCGCGTGGTCGGCAAAATATACTACTCCGCGTCCGGGGGCGGGTTCATCAGACAGGCAATCTACCCAGGCGGCAGCATAAGGGAGGTTTTTGTGTTTGTCAAAGGCGGCAAATAATTCTTCAAAATTTTCCGCCCGGACGGCCAGTTGCCTCATGTAGATACTATGCAGCGGCATCAATTGAAAACTGGCGGAAAGGATGATCCCTGTCCATCCCATTCCACCGCAGGTTTGCCAAAACAAATCGGCATGTTGCGAACGCGAACAGGTCAGTATCCCGCCGTCGGCGCGCATGAGTTCAAAAGAAATCAACCAATTGGAAAAACAACCTTTGGCAGGGTGGTTTTTACCATGTACGTCGCAAGCAACGGCTCCGCCGACGGTTATGTTTTTGATGCCGGGGGTTACGTGAAAAAACCAGCCGGCCGGAACGATTACATCGAGCAAATCTGCCAGTAATACGCCGGCTTCGCAGCGCACGATGCCCTTTTCCGCATCGAAATCCAATATCCGGTTCAGGTGTAGCGAAGAAATGATGCAAGGGCCGAGCGCGGCATCGCCATAACATTTGCCATTGCCCCGGGCAATGAGCCGGTCGCGGGCGCTTACCAGATTGCGCAGCTCCTCTACCCTGCCGGGCGCGATCAGTTCGGCGCGCGTTTTTGGATAATTACCCCAGTTGGCGATGGTTAAGGTGTTGTTTGTCATAATTAATTGTGCTGTTTTTCCGCTGGAGGCGCCGACCACCATCCTGAGCACAGAAAACGAACCAGGTTGGTGTCGGGGGCTGCAAAATAATTCATCGGATTTTGGGAAGAATGTACTACGTAAACGGGCAAATGTTGCCAGTGCTGCCGGCGCAAACCGCTCAGGTCTTCCGGAATATTGGGCGGTTTAAGCAAATAAAATTGCAGGGCAAGTTCCGAACTGTCGGCGGTTTTCAGGTAAAACGCAGCCAGCCGGCTGTCCTTATCCTGACTTTCGTCAAAATTGTCGGCAAAAGGACTGCCGTTCAGGCGATGAAGCAACCCCAGCCAGTTTTGCACCGAATCGTCGCTAAGGGTGTATGGGAAATTTATCGCCCCCCAACAGCGCAGGGAGTCATTTTTTTCAAAAACAATAAGGGTATCTGCCTGCGCCTGCCAGATCCCAATACTTCGAACAGAAGCGGGGGAAACCCACAGTACGGATTTGGGGCGAAAATCGTCCAACGTGCGGGTAAACAGCCGGCGCAGATGGCCTTCTGCCAGGTATACTCCTTTATGCATGGGTAATCGCAGATACGTTGCAGGCTGGTCATTCGTCCGTAATTCATGGCCCAGTTCAAAATATTCCATTAAGCGCTTGCCATTGAAAATCTGTACCTTCAATTGTTGGCCCGGCGTAAAGCCCAGAGAATCCGGCAAGCCGGTTTTTACCCGTCTTAAAGCGCGAATTCCCGCGAGCGCTTCGAGCAATGGCGCCATATCTGCCCCGGTCAGCGGCGCAACCCTCCCGTTTTGATCAGCCACCCAACCGGTTTCCGAGCGTTCTATGGAAATTTCAGATTGCCCCGGCACAACCACTATGCACTGGGTCATGGCGACGGTGTCCACCCGGATCAAATCATTGTGAAAAACGGGGCGATACCGAACTGGCAGGTACCGGAGCAATCCCAGAGTGAGGACGATCAGAAAAAGCAGAACCAGGTGTTTGTTTTTCATGTGCCGGACGGCGGTTACAGCGCGAAATTAGGGCAACTGCTTCATTGCAAAGTGTTCTTTTAAAAGTTGACGATAAACTCGGCATCTTGTCGCATATTTCCGGCTAAATTGGCATTATGAAACATCATTTCGACCCGAACAACGCCTGGCGCAAGGTTGCCACGGCCATATACCGCAAGCCGGAAGATTCCAAAATCTTCGGAACAGTTGAGCTGGATGTGACGGACCTGGAAATATTTGTCAGGCAAAAACGACTGGAAGGGCTAAAAATCACCCTGATGCATCCCCTGATCCTCCTTTTTGCCAGGGCATTGAAAAACGAGGTGCCGCAGTTGAATTGTTATGTCCGGCGCGGGCGCATCATAGCCCGCGAACAGGTCGATGTCATGGTCAGCGTATTGCAGCGTGACGGCGAACAACTGGGTTCGGTCATGGTACCCAACGCGGATACACTGACCCTTGCGGGGTTGGCCGATATTTTGGCCGGTGATGTGCAACGGACCCGGAAGGGAGCGGAAAAAGGCGCGACCAACCAAAAATCGCTCCTCGCCGCCCTTCCCTGGCCGTTCCGGGGCTGGCTCATACGCTTGCTCCGGCTGTTCGTGATCGACTGGGGCCTTTATCTGCCGTTTCCGGGCTTTTCAGCCGATAGCTTCGGCTCTTTTGTTTTTTCCAATGTGGGCAGCATCGGTATCGACATTGCCTATCCGGCGCTGATGCCCGTATCCAACCTGGCTATGGTCGTCACAATGGGCAGCGTGCAGACCAAGCCGGCAGTCGTGGAGGGCCAAATCGTACCGAGGCGTCTGCTGGTGATGAGCGCGGCCCTCGATCATCGCGTGGTGGATGCTTCACACGGCGGTAAATTGTTCCGGTATTTGAAAAAAGCGATAAAAGATCCGGAGGCGCTTTTGTGATCTTTATCACTGCCGCCGTTCCGATCCCTTCTATCTGCATACCGCAGGGTATACCCCAAACCAACAGGCACATTTGTCGCATTTAGACAAAAAAGCGTGCCTTTGTCCGTCGGTCCGGCCCTGACCTTTGCCCGAAACACAGCGAATAACAGTTTTATGGAAAAACCCACTTCCCCGGAAACCCGGGTTGCGCAATACGATTTCGGCATGATCGGCCTTGGCGTCATGGGCCGCAACCTGGCGCTCAACATCGCCGACCGCGGCTACAGCGTGGTAGGGTTTGATAAAGACCAGGATAAAGCGCAGGCGCTGGAACAGGAAAGCAGGCAGCGCAATATACTCAGCGTCCGGGAGTTGCGCGCGTTTGTGGGCGCACTGAAAACGCCGCGGGCCATTCTGCTGCTGGTTCCGGCGGGCCCCGCGGTCGATGCGGTGATCGAAGAACTAATACCTGTATTAAGCGCCGGAGACCTGTTGGCCGATTGCGGCAATTCGCATTTCAGCGACACGGACCGCCGAACCCGGCGACTGGAAGAGGCGGGGCTACACTTCCTCGGAGTGGGCGTTTCGGGTGGCGAGGCCGGCGCGCGTTTCGGGCCGAGCATTATGCCCGGCGGCGACCGGGAGGCTTTTGAGCGGATAGCCCCCATGCTGCAGGCAATTTCCGCCAAAGTGAACGGCGAGCACTGTATGGGCTGGCTGGGCCCGCGCTCGGCCGGGCACTACGTAAAAATGGTGCACAACGGCATTGAATATGCCCTGATGCAACTCCTTGCCGAAACCTATCACTTGCTGAAAGAGGCGGGCGGCCTGGATAACGACGAACTGCACGCGCTGTTTTCCCGCTGGAATCAGGGGCCCCTGCAGTCTTTCCTGCTGGAGATCACGGCTGCCATTTTTGCCCGGGCCGACGACCTGAGCCCGGGCCGGCTGATCGACAGGATCAAGGCCAGCGCCAAACAAAAAGGTACCGGCATGTGGACCTCGCAAAATGCCCTCGACCTGCATATTCCCGTGCCAGCCATCGATATGGCCGTGGCGCAACGCGATCTGTCGGCGCTGGCGGATGAACGACATATCGCAAATACACTGCACACTTTACATCTTTCAGGCGATCCGGCCGATAAAGAATCGCTCTCCGCACCACTCGAACAGGCCCTGGAATTTGCTGCCATCGTCACTTATGCGCAGGGGCTCTCGTTACTGCACCATGCTTCCCAAGCCTACGGGTACGGTCTGCAGCTGGCCGAAGTGGCCCGCATCTGGCGCGGCGGCTGCATTATACGGGCTGCTTTGTTGGAAGATATTCGTGCCGTTTATGCCAATAAGCCCGACTTGCCGAGCCTGCTGCTGGCCCCTGCATTCGCGCAAAAACTGATAGCGTTGCAGGCCGGCGCCCGGTCGGTGTTGAAACTGGCCATCGACCGGGGAATACCGGTTCCGGCTTTTATGGCCTGCTTGTCGTATTACGATGCTTACCGCCGCGATTGGCTGCCGGCCAACCTGATCCAGGCGCAACGCGATTTTTTTGGCGCGCACACCTATGAGCGCACCGACCGTACCGGGGTATTTCATACCAATTGGGGACAATGAAGTATGAAACAGTTTTAAAACCGTACCTTTGCCGGCCCTAAACGAGCAGGCAGTATGAATTTTCCTCCCGGCACAAAAATTACCATTACCGGCGACTTGGGCAGCGGCAAAAGCGCCGTGTCCAGGATCCTGTGCGATCTCACAGGGTTTCAGTATGTGTCCACCGGCCGCATTCAGCGCCAACTGGCCATGGAAATGGGCATCGACACCCTCGAAATGAACCGCCGCGCCGATACCGACCCGAGTATCGATCAGAAAATAGACGGCATATTTGTGGATTTGGGCAAGGACGCCGGGTCGTACGTGGTAGACAGCCGCATGGCCTGGTTTTTTCTCCCGGACTCCCTCAAAGTATACCTCCAGGCCGACATCCATGTTGCCGTAGACCGCATTCTGAGCGATCCGGGTCGCAACAGCGAACAATACCGGGACAGGGAGGAGGCCATCCGCAAAATAACCGCGCGCAAACAAAGCGAAAACGAACGCTTCCTGGCCAAATACGGCGCCGATTGCAGTAACCTGAACAATTTTGACCTGGTGGTGGATACCACGCGCCGTACTCCCGGTGAAGTAGCAGCCCTGATCATTAAAGCCCTGGAAAAGAAAACCGCTTCCTCCGTTTTTCCGCATTTCGTTTAGCAGAAAACCAAAGTTTTTTTCGATTGTTATATCGCATCGACTCTTAAACCAAATTTTTGTTTCCACTCCCCTGTTTTTGTTTCAAGGATATGGCTCTTATTCCCATAAATATGAAGGACGGCTCCATTGAAAAGGAGCGCGAAGTTATTGTCGGGATCGATCTGGGCACCACCAACAGCCTGGTGGCCTACATGAAGGACGACCGGGCCGTTTGTGTAAAAGGCGACGATGGTAAAAGCACCCTCGTGCCGTCCGTGGTGCACTTCACGCCCGGGGGTGATGTGATCGTGGGCGATGTAGCGCGCGACAAACTGGTGACCGACCCGGCTAATACGATCTATTCCGTCAAACGCCTGATGGGAAAATCTTACAAAGACGTCAAAGACCTGCAGGGATTTTTCGGTTATACAATCCTCGACGACGATACCGAATCACTGGTAAAAATCCGGGTAAAAGACCGTTTTTACACGCCGGTCGAACTCAGCGCCCACATCCTCCGCGAGCTGAAAACCCGGATACAAACCGAACTGGACACCACCATATCCAAAGCGGTTATCACCGTGCCTGCCTATTTCAACGACAATCAGCGTCAGGCAACGCGCGACGCCGGCAAACTCGCCGGCCTGGATGTGCTCCGCATCGTAAATGAACCTACCGCGGCGGCCCTGGCTTATGGGATCGGACTCGACCCAAGCCAATCCGAAACCATCGCCGTGTTCGACCTGGGCGGCGGCACCTTCGACATTTCCATACTGCAAATCCACGATGGCATATTTGAAGTACTGGCTACTAATGGCGATACCTTCCTGGGCGGCGACGATTTTGATCATGCGATTTTATCCTTTTTTTGCAAACAATTAAAAATTGATGAGAAAATTTTAACTGAGGAAAAATCTTTGGGGCAATCGCTTCGCCTTCAAGCCGAAACGGCCAAAAAGAAATTGTCGGAAACAGATATTTACGAAGGGTCGGTGGATGGGCAAATGGTGCGGATCAACCGCAATGAATTTGAAAACCTGATCAGATCCCACATCCGGCGTATGCTTGATTGTTGCCGGCAGGCGCTTTCGGATGCCAAAAAGACGGTGGCGCAGATAGATAAGGTAGTTATGGTGGGCGGCAGCACCCGCGTGCCGCTGGTGAAACGGTCGGTGGCTGATTTTTTCCACAAACCCGTTTACGACAACCTGGATCCGGATGAGGTGGTAGCCTTGGGCGCTGCCATTCAGGCGGATATTCTGGCCGGCAACCGCAAAGAATTACTGCTGCTGGATGTCACCCCGTTATCGCTCGGGATTGAAACGGTAGGGGGGCTGATGGATACCATCATTGCCCGCAACTCCAAGGTGCCTACAAAAGCCGGCCGGCAATACACGACCAGCGTGGACGGGCAGAAAAACCTGAAAGTAGCCGTTTACCAGGGCGAACGCGACCTGGTGGAACACAACCGAAAACTGGGCGAATTTATCCTGCGCGGTATTCCGCCCATGCCGGCGGGCCTGCCCAAGATCGACATTCAGTTCATCATCAATGCCGACGGCATACTCACGGTACGCGCACGCGAGCTGCGTTCGGGGATTGAACAACAAATCGATATCCGGCCCACATACGGCATCGACGAAGAAGCAATGGCGAAAATGCTGCTCGACAGTATCGCGCACGCTCAGGAAGACATGCGTATCCGGGCAGTGCTCGAAGCGCGCAATGAGGCGAACAACCTCCTGCTGGCCGGCGACAAATTTTTACAACAGAACGACGCGATATTGTCGGAAGAAGAAAAAAACACGACGAAAGCTTTGTTAACGGCCCTGCTGGAGGCCACCAAAACGGAAGACAAGGACGTTATACACCGCGCCATTGAAACGCTCAACAACTACACCACTCCCCTCGCCCACCGGGCCATGGATAAAACCATTCTGACGGCCATGAAAGGGAAGGCGGTGGTCTGACGGATGCAAAATTATTCCATAGATAAACTAAATTTACCCGCCATGAAAAGCGCCGTACACTGCTGCTGCTTACTTGGTTTCATTTTTCTCCTTTCCTGTCATACCGCCCAAATAAGCGGCCAAACACCGGATGCGGCCCCGGCCACTAATGCCGCAACCGTTCAAACAGCGCCGCCATTTGTCATCTGGGATAAAAAAACAGTGGAACTCGGGCCGGTAAAAAAGGGAGAACTGCGAACCCTGTTTTACGAATTTACCAACACTTCCGGCGAGCCGGTTCAGATCGACATCGTGGATGCCTGTGAATGCACGACCGTGGATTACCCGCGCGGCATCATAGAACCCGGTCAGAAAGGCCGCCTCGACGTCACCTTCAACAGCGCCGAAAAGAACGCTGCCGAAACCATTTCGATCAACGTTATCTTTAAAAACACGCACCCCAACGGAGTGCCCCGTATCGAAATCGTGGAATACAAGTTTGACCTGGTGAATTAGGGTGTTGATTTGTTGATTTGACGACTAAGCGCTTGGGTCCTCAAATCAACAAATCAACACCTTGCTTCACTGCTTCTGTTCTCTCCGTTTCAGTTCATCCCGGATTTTGGCCGCGGTTTCATAGTCCTCTGCATCGAGCACTTCCTGGAGCCGGCGTTGCAGGGATTCGGCAGAATACGTTTCCAGGGCGTTGCTGTCGATTACCGGTTGTCCGCTTGCCATTTGCGGGCGGCCTGCCCGTTCTTCTTCTTCCTGTTCTTCCAGCACCACGCCCGCGGCTTCGAGGATAAAATCGTAGGTATAGATCGGGCAGTCGAAACGTACCGCCATGGCGATGGCGTCGGAGGTGCGGGAGTCGATTTCGAACACCTCCCCGTTTTTAACGCATACCAGTCGGGCGTAAAAAATACCGTCCAGCAGGTTATTGATGACCACTTCGCGCAACTCGATGTTGAAGGTGTCCAGGGTATTTTTGAAAAGGTCGTGGGTAAGGGGGCGGTTAGGCACCATCCGTTCCATGGCCACGGCGATGGCCTGCGCTTCGAAACTGCCGATAACGATGGGCAGGCGGCGCTGTCCGCGTCGTTCTCCCAGCACCACGGCATAGTTGTGCGATTGGGTGACGCTGTGCGATAAGGCTACAATATCCAGTTCTATACGTTTCATTGGCCGGTTCAGTTGTGTTATTGGGGAGTGCAAAAGTAGGTAAGGAATTGATTTTCTACCTGCAAAAATACGCCCCTTTTATCGCTCATTAAACAAAAACTTTTTAGTGAAGTTTTTGTAAAAAAGGCGCCAGCGGTCAGCCAGCGCCTTTTCAGGGCACCGATGGGTTAATGCATGGCCATAACGGTTCAGTTAGCCGCTTTAAACCGGCGGAAGGCTTCGGTCAAACGCGGAACCACTTCGAACAAATCGCCCACCACGCCGTAATCGGCCGCCTTGAAAAACGGCGCTTCGGCATCCTTGTTGATCACCACGATGACTTTGGAATTGTTCACGCCCGCCAAATGTTGAATAGCGCCGCTGATCCCGATGGCGATGTACAGGTTGGGCCGGATAGCAATACCGGTTTGCCCGACGTGTTCGTGGTGCGGGCGCCAATGGCTGTCTGCCACCGGACGCGAGCAGGCCGTGGTGGCGCCTATCGTTTCGGCCAATTCTTCTACTATGCCCCAGTTGGAAGGATCTTTCATGCCGCGTCCAGCCGATACGACCACTTCGGCCTCCGGCAAAGGCACGCGCCCCTCGATGGTTTTCACGGACGTTACCCTGATCCGGCCGGCCGGCACGGCTACGCTCAGCGATTCGACGGAGACGGGCGCCCCGGCATTTTCAGCCCTAACGGCATTGCCCATGAGCGAAAGGATTTTAACCGGGCTGGTAATGGCGTATTCCACGACAGCTTTTCCGGAGAATACCGATTTTTTAACCCGGAGTTCCTGGCCGCTCACTTCCGGCAAACTGTTCACCCCTGAAACCAGACCGGCATTCAGGCGTACGGCCAGGCGGCCTGCAACGGATTTGCCCGTGGAGCTGTGGCTCAGGATCAGCACGGTAGCTTTCAACTGTTCTGCGGCAGCGGCCAGTACGGCCGTGGCAACCTGGTTGTCTAATTGATTCAGGCCAGCCTCCCCAATGTTTAGTACCCGGTCGGCGCCATAGCGGCCCAATTCGCCCGCGTTGGTTGCATTTGTGCCCAGGACAACCGCTGCACAGGGCACACCCAGCGAAGCAGCTACTTTTTTTCCGTAAGTGACAGCCTCGAAGGCGGATTTTTTAAGTTGCCCGTTGGGGCTTTCGGCATATACTAAAACCATGAGATAGTTCAAAGTTTGAAGTTAAAAGTTAAAGGTTGGGGGCTGGCTTACCGGCATCCATGAAGAATGCCGGCAGGCAATATGGGATCAGATCACCTTGGCTTCCTCGTGCAGCAGGCGCACCAGCTCGTCCATATTTTCCGGATCAACCAGTTTTACCCCGGCTTTGGCAGGTGGAAGGGTGAACCTGATCGTTTTAACCGGTTCGTCGAAGGCGGCCGGTGGAAGTACTTTAAGCGGTTTGGTGCGGGCCATCATAATGCCGCGCATATTCGGTATACGTTGCTCGGCCACGCCTTTTGCGGCGCTGAGCGCCAGCGGCAAGCCGACTTCCACTACCTCTACCCCACCCTCGATATCGCGCTCCACCGTGGCCACGTTGCCGTTCAGGTCGAATTTGCTGGCGTATGAAATATAGGGCATACCCAGGTATTCGGCCACCATGGCGCCCACTTCCGAACCATTGTAATCGATGGTTTCTTTGCCGAAAAAGATCAGGTCGAAGTTTTCGGATCGCGCATATTCGGCGATTTGTTTGGCGGTGAATGCCGCGCTTTTCGGGTTGGCATCGATCCGCACTGCTTCGTCGGCGCCAATAGCCAGGGCCTTGCGAATGGTCGTTTCATTGGCAGCCGGGCCCACATTCAGGGCAACCACCGTGCCGCCAAGCGTTTCCTTCAGTTCGCAGGCGCGAACGAGGGCATACCACTCGTCGTAGGGATTCATAATAAACTGCACGCCGGCGCTGTTAAATTCCGTCCCATCGGCAGTAAAGGATATTTTAGCCGTGGTGTCCGGTGTTTGACTGATACAAACCAGAATTTTCATAAATGTTGATCGTATGGTTTTGCGGCTGTTAGAGCCTTAAAAATCAATGTTTTATCAAAAAACACATTACTTTTGCCCCGAAAAGCGCCGCAAAAGTAATAATAGACTGGCACATGACAATACAGAAAATAGCGAATCTTCGCTAAAAACAAATCAAGCCGCATATCGTTCAAATCCATGAGCAAACGACTTCCTTTATTGCAGCAACTATTGGAATCAAACCCCAACGACTCATTCGCCCTGTTTGCCATTGCCAAAGAATACGAAGGCATGGGGGAGCCGGTTCAAGCCCTTGCATTTTATCAACGTTTGCAGACAACTAATCCGGCGTATGTGGGTTTGTATTATCACCTCGGAAAATTATTGGAAAAAACGGGCCGGCCGGCAGAAGCATTGGAAGCCTACCGGAGTGGCATGGAAGTAGCCCGGCAAGCCGGCGATCAACATGCTTTCAGCGAACTGAACGCCGCCCGCCTGGAATTGGACGACTCGGAAGATGATTTATAAACCCTTGAAAATAAATAATTTATCTAAATGAAATTAACTCTTTTTCAGTACCCGCTCATTTGGGCATTTTTCTTGCTGTTGTTTACATCGGCACGACATTCGGGTTGCCGGAATAAAGAAAGAACCGGCGACGAGATCGTGCCGGCCACGACGGTCAGGAGCAGCGATTTTCTGCTGAAACAACTGCGGGACAAAAATCCGGACGCGCTGAAATCACTGACCGCGCGCGCTAAAATTTATGCCGAAGGCGATGGCATGGCCGTGGAAGCGAACGCTAACCTGGTCTGGATACGCGACAGCGCGTTATGGCTGAATGTAAAAAAACTGGGTATCGAGGCCGTCCGGGCTTTGATTACCCGCGACTCTGTCATTGTGATCAACCGCCTGGAAAATACGTACACAGCCCAGGACCTGGGCGTCCTGCAACGGCAATACAGTTTGCCGGAGGGTTTTCCGTTGTTGCAAAACCTCGTACTGGCTTCCGCCTGGGTTGCCCCGGATATGTTATTGCAGGCCGATATCAAGGACAGCCTGCACCGCCTGAGCGGCGCCAACCAGCACTATGCCATCGACTACCGGATTGAGGAAGGTTCCTTTCATCTCCGGCGCGAAACCTTTGTGCAACAACGCGATGCGCGGATATTAACCCTGGAATTCGATCAGTTCAAAAAATTGCCGGGCGCCGGCTTCTTTCCTTACCTTCGCCGCATCGAGGCGTTCAGTCCGGATAACGGCCCTGTTAATCTCCAAATAGAGTTTACCGATGTCGAAATCAACACTCCTGCCACTTATCGCTTTGAAATACCGGCGCATTACCGGCGCGCCGAATAAGTCCGGCGTGGCGATCCGTTTGAGTGCAGCTGTCTGGTGGTTGCTGGT
>JAKLJF010000410.1 GCA_023151335.1 Thermoanaerobaculia bacterium
GATAATTTTTGCATCTGAACAATAAAAACAAGCTTTCTACAGCTTTTGTCGTGTCCTTGAAATGAACTACAACGTTTCTATAATAGACTAATTTACGTGCATCAAGCCCTTCATAATATACATATGGAGTAAAAACTATGTCACTGTGGATTACGTTAGCTACCGGAATGGTAAACACTTCAAATTTCTTTGAAGCATCCGGAGCGGTCACCGTGTCGCCGCGGTAAGCAGAATAATCAAAACCGACTCCGCTGATAATAATGGTGTCTCCGCTTACCAGGATTGTGTCTTTATTTCCTACCCCATCTTCAAAATAAAACCGTGTTTGAAACGCCGGACTATTTAGTTGTCCCCAATTGGTTTCGGTAATAGAGCAGACTAAAAAAAATAAAAATAAGTATCTCATTGTTTGATAAATAATTCGTTAACAACGCCATAGATTGAAATAAGGCTAATTGAATGTGTGCCGGCCGGCCATGAAGTTACGTCAAAATTAACAGAAGAATCCCCCCCAATTTGTTCTGAACTTTGGTACAACAGGCTTGAGCTGCCGCCGCCCCCTAAATAGGTCGAAGTTAGCCATACGGGACCTTTGCTCGGTATAGTCAATTCTGCCGTCACAATGCTGCCGGTTCCCGGATTCGGAACAAGTCTAAGTATTGTATGTTGCGGAGTTGGACAATTGAAAGTCGGAGTTGAAAACTCAATTTCAGCGTTTTCAATTACATCATGTGGTCGGCCTGGTATTTCCAGTGGCGGATACTTTCGGCATCCTGCCAGTAGGATACCGTGATGCCAATCTCCTTACGGGCGCTTTCCACACCGAGATAACCCGGCATGGTAGCGGCCAGTGCAGCCATTTTTTCCGCCATATCTTCATATCCGTTGTCGCCTTCCGTTCGGATGGTACTGAAAATCACGGCGTAATAAGGCGGCTCGGGGGTGTCGGCCAAAGCCGGCAGGGGCGCATTTGCGTTTGTTGCAGTTTTCATTCTGCAAGTATAACACGCATGTTTCAATTAGGCCATAGTCAGCTCGTGTTCCACCCGGCACACTGCGTCGCGTTCAGACAGCCGGCGGATCGTTTTTAATTGTACGCCCGACATCAGGCCGTGCACCGGCGGATAAACTACTTTTCCCATCAGCCACTCGGCCCATTGCGGTGATGCTTTCATGCGGGCCCGGGAGATCAGGCGGCAGGCATCCGTGCCGATAGGTTCCACCACAAAGGCCCAGCTCATATTGAAGGGCCCGCCCGCGCGCTCGGTTTGGCCGCCGATGACCATAAACCGTTCGTATTCGATTTCCTGCACGGTAAAAAAACTGTCGCGGGCCGGCGTAGCGTCGAGGTGTTCGCCCAGTTGACGCATTTCCCAACCCGGCACCAGATAATCGATGCTCGGTTGGCCGCCATGATCCAGCAGGTCGATGCTGTACCAGCCGGCGCGGTCGCAACCCAGCTGCATCAGGTAGCGCCACACGAGCGAAACCGGCGCCTCGATATTGACCGCGTAGGTTTGAATGTAACGGGCATCCGGGAGCAGGTCGTCGCCCGGCAGGATGCGGGTGTCGTCGTCGGGCAGTTTCATTTTGCCCAGTTCGGCTTCCAGGTGCGACATGGCGGCTTCGCGGATCAGTTTGGAGCCGATACCGATCACCCGGTAATAGTTGTTGAGTTTTTCCCAGCTGTGCTGGTCGGTGGCCGTGGTGCGCAGTTCCAGGCTGATGGTGCTGCCGTCGCGGTAGGGTTCTACGGAAATAGCCCAGGCGAGTTTGCCCCAGCCCGGCGTTTGAAAATCGCGGAAATCATCGGGCTCCACGTTCGCAAACGGGATGTTCAAATGCCAGAACTGGCCTACCGAACCGACCACGACCTCCCGGCCCGGTATTTCCTGCAGCAGCCTGAAGCCCTTGCCGTCGGCGGTCACCTGATCCACGCCGACGGAGATTTTCTCTTCCTTCGGCTGGCGGCCTTTCAGCCGGTCGGGCAGCGTGCGAATGTTAAAGAGCGTTCGCACCCAGGGGATGGCGGCCGCGTCGAAATGCCGGGCGGCTTGCCAGGCTTCTGCCGGTTTGGCTTTGACGAATATGCGGTTGGTTTCCACGTGACGGGGGTTGGGCAGATAATGTTGTATGGCGCGCATCATATTGCGTTTAAATTAAGATATGCTGCAAAGCTGCTTGTCCATCCTTTTACCGCCAATGATTTTTGAGCGCGCGGAAGATGAGAATCGTCACGCAGCGATGCAGCAAAATGCCATCTTTTTGCACCTGAAGTCGTAGCAAGCACGCAACCCGAACTGATTTATTCCCTCTTAGACAGGAGAAATTAAACCGGTCGTCGATTTCAATGGCGGCCATCCTGTTCCCGTTCCTATGTTTGTATTATCGAAACAAAAACTGCTCGTAACCCTTATGAAAAAATTTTTCCTGTCCTGTCTGCTGCTCTTTTTTTGCATTTCCCTGTCGGCTCAACAATCTCCGAATCGCGTCACCATCAAAGGTTCGATCCGCGATACCTCCGGCGCCGAAATCCCCTTCGCCACCGTCATGCTGCTCAGCCCTAAAGACACCACGCTGGTGAATTTTTCCCGTAGCGACGACAAGGGCCATTTTGCGTTCAAAAACGTCCGGAATGCGCCCTATTTGTTCAAAATTTCTTACATCGGCTATATCCCGCACCAGCAACACCTCGACGTGTCCCCAACCGAAATAAACGACCTGGGTGAAGTGGCCATCAAACCCATCACCCAGGAACTGATGGAAGTGGTGATCAAAACCGCCAAGGCCCCCCTGCGCATCCGGGGCGATACGATCGAATACGACGCCACCACCTTTAAGGTGCCGCCCGGCTCCACGGTGGAAGACCTGCTGCGCCGCCTGCCGGGCATTGAAGTGGACGCCGACGGCAACATCAAAGCCCAGGGCCGCGATGTGCGCCGCGTGACCGTGGACGGCAAAACCTTTTTCGGCGACGACCCCAAAAGCGCCACCAAAAACCTCGGCGCCGAGACCATCTCCAAAGTGCAGGTGTACGACGAAAAATCGGAACAGGCCAAACTGACCGGCGTGGACGACGGTAAAAAAGAAAAAACCATGAACCTGGAACTGAAGGACGAATTCAAAAAAGGCTCCTTCGGCAAGATCACCGGCGCCATCGGCACAGAAGAACGCTGGGCTGCCCGGGGCAACTACAACCGCTTCAACGACAAACAACAACTCTCCTTCATCGGGTACGCCAACAACATCAACCAAACCGGCGTCAACTGGGAGGACTACGGGGAGTTCAAAGGCCAGAACACTTTCAACGACCGCGATAACGGCGATTTCGGCTTTTCCAGCGGCGGGGGCCGCGTCTATTACTTCAGCAGCGAAGATACGCCCCTCAATAACTTCGACGGACGCGGTTTCACCGAAAACTACGGCGGCGGAGCAAATTACAATTTTGACAACAAAAAGTCAAAATTTAACCTCAGCTACTTTTACAACGAAACCAGCCTCGACCTGCAACAGCAAGCCCTGCGCGAAACTTTTTTGTCCGATAATTCCTTTACCAATACCGACAGTACCATTAAGGCGGAATTCCGGGGCAATCACAGCGTCAATACCCGCCTGGAACAGGAGATCGACTCCAACAACGTGTTCATTATCAAGGCCAGCACCCGTTTCAGCAAAAATGATGCGGGTAACCGGCAATACCAGTTATTCTATGGCGCCGACGAACAGCTGACCAACAGCCTTGATGTGAACAACGATTCCCGGCTGAATTCCTGGCGCCTGAGCAGCGCGGCCATTTTCCGGCACCGCTTCAAAAAGAAAGGCCGCTCCTTTGCCGCGAGCGCCGGCTACAACAACAGTCAGTCCGATGGTACCGAAAACCTGTTCTCGCTGAATCAATTTTTTAACGCCAGTACATTTACGGAGCAGATCAGACAACTGAATAACAACGACAACTCCACCATTCAGTACAAATCGAGCCTGCTGTACACCGAGCCTTTGTCCAAAAAATGGTTCTGGGAAAGTTTTTACAATTTCAGTCAAACCGGAAATGAAGTGAACCGCCAGGTGCTGAACCCGGAGATCAATAACGAACGCATCGACAATCTCAGCGTATTTTACGACTTCAATGTATTATACAACCGGCTGGGCTCCAGTGTGCGCTACGCTAACCAGGGCCTGAATATTTCGGCCGGACTTGCCGCGCAACAATTACGGCTCGATGGCGAATATTCGGTCGACAAGGATATGCCCCTGCTGACAGATCCTATCAACCGCACCTTCACCAACCTGGTGCCCAATGTGGATATGAGTTACCAATTCCCGAACAATATCTGGCTCAATCTTGGCTACGGCTACGGGGTTACCGAGCCGAAGTTACAGGACCTGCAACCGGTGCCGAATGTCAATAACCCGGCTTTCCGCACAGAAGGCAATCCCAATCTCGCGCCGGAACGCTCCCACAGCCTCGACCTGAGCTTCAACCATTGGAATCCCGCCTCGCTGGCCAGTATCGGCTTGTCCGGCAGCCTCAACCTGTACGACAACCAGATCGTGTACAATCAAACCATCGAGGTGATCGACAGCGTCGGCATCCGCACTACCACGCGGCCCGACAATGTTTCCGGCGGCAACCAGATCAATGGCTACCTGTGGTCCAATTTCCCGATCATCAAAACCAAACTAACCATGAACGTCAACGGCGGTATCAACACCAGCCAGGCGCCTTCCTTTGTGAATGGGGTGGAAAATGAAACGCGGAACAACGGCTACAACCTGCGCGCGGGCCTTAGTTTCACACCCGGCCAAAAATTGATATTGGGCTTGAATGGCAATATTCGCTTCAATAAAATTTCCTATTCCATTCAGCAGGAACAAAACCAGAATATTCAGAATCACGGTCTCGATGCGTCCTTAAAATGGCAGTTTGCCGGAAAGTTTTTCCTCGAAAGCAATTTCAATTATTCCGTTTACCGCAACGACCGTTTCGGCTTCAACCAGGATATCCCGATCTTCAACGCCTCGGTGCGCCGGCTTTTGGGCAAAAACAACCGGCTCGAAATGCGCCTCGCCGCATTCGACATCCTGAACCGCCGCGTCAGTATCTCGCAGTACGGTTCCCAAAACTTTGTCATGCGCAATGTCGCCAATACGCTGGCACGCTATTATATGCTGAGCGTGAGCTA
>JAKLJF010000411.1 GCA_023151335.1 Thermoanaerobaculia bacterium
GTATTGGGCCAGGGATAGGAAGAGTTGCATTCGAGCGCCGGAGCGTCGATGTCGTCATAGTTCGGCGGAAGCACAACGTCGCCCAGTACCGGGCGAATTACATTGATCAGCTGAATGCGGGTAGCGGTGTTGCCGCTGGCGTCCGTAGCCGTCCATTTGCGATTCACGATCTTCGTCAGGCCGGAAGCGCAATCTTGCTGTACTTCGGTATCAACATAAGTCAGGGTAGCGTTGGAGCAGGGTTCCAGCACCGGATCGCCGGTACCTGCCGTCACGGTGTAGCTGCCGTTGGCATTTTTGAAGGCATCCACGCCCAGCACCAGGTCGTTAGGCAGGCAGGGCAGTTCCCCTTCGATCGCCAGATTCACCTGGATGTTGCCGATGCAATCGCCAAAGCCGGCTTGAGGCTCGAACAAACCAGAAGCGATGAAGCCGGCCTTCATTTTTAAAGGACCGTTTTGAATATCAGGCAACGGGGCGCCAAAGCTCCAGTTGAAGATCGGGTCGGCATCCCGGCCATAGATATGGAAACCGCGGGATTGGCCGGGAGGAATGATCACTGGCGCCGAAAGTTCCACCTGCGTGAGCGGACCGGTACCCGTCGCGAAATAGGGCACGACATCCACTTCGTCAGGACCAAGGTTCGTCCATGCGGCAGGATTTGCTTCGTTGCCGAAAGAAGTGGGCGCTGTATACACATCCACCGTGGCCGGGGAAGGAATGTTGCCAAAGTCGGGAGACCAGTAGCGGATACCAAAGCCGCCAACTGCCAGCGGTTCGGTGGTGGTGTTCTCCAGGTCGAAGAAATAGCCGCCGTCCTGGAAGTCCCATACCCAAGCCTGGCCGCTTCCAAGGAAATCGAAGTTAGCCGGGAACTGGATCGGGTCGGCATTCGGATCCGGGACGTAGATCGGTTTGCTGTTTGCGCAGGGCTCGAGGCTCTGGTTGCAATAGGCATAAGCCGTTGGGCAAGACAATACAGGCGGCAGTTTGTCTTCCACCTTGATATTGCCCCAGCACTTGTTGTCGTTGTTTTCCGGATCAACTACGCGCACCTGGTAGGTTTTGCCTACGTCGGAGGGGCCGAGCACTGCTGGTACCCATGGGCCGTTGCCGAAAGGCGCCGTTTTATCCAGTTCTACTATATAATCATCGTAACAGCCGTACGGGCCGCCTTCCAGCACCTGGTCGGCGCCAACCACCGCTTCGCAGTTGGCATCCAGCGAAATCTGCACCAGGTCGTTGCACACCAGCGACTTGATCGGAGTCGGATATTCGAGTACGGTAATCGAAAAGTTGCAGGTATTGATCACTGCCCCGGTGAAAGGGTTGATCAGTTTCCACATCACCTGGGTGGTGCCGATCGGGAATTCCGCACCGGAAGGCAGGCCCGACATCAGCACGAGTTGCGGCGGCGCAGCCTGCAGGGCCACGCCGTGCAGCACCTGGATCAGGTGGTAGTTGCCCAGGCCGAAAGCAGCCAGGTTGGTCGGGTTCGTACCCGGGAATGGCGCAATGTAGGAAGGATCCGTTTGGCCGCCGAAGTTGTAACCGATGGTGAACAGGCCGCCGGAAACTTTGCGGATCTCCACCAGGAATTTGCTGCCGGCAGGGATCACCGCGTTGATCGGAATATTTACCAGGGTGCCCTGTGCAACAAATACGGGCGCCGAAGTGGCGATTTGCGTGGCCTGGGCCAGGTTCAGCGTGGTGCCACCCAAAGTGCCGGTGTACGTATATACATATAATTGTACCGTACCGCCGCCGCTAAAGTTATAGCCACCTACTTTGATCGAGTTGATGGTGTAAGAACCGGTGATGCCCAGAGCGGCCAGGTCGTAGCCGCGGTAGTGGCCTTCGCCGTTGATACCGTAGGCAACGCCGCCAGTGGTGGAAAGCGTATCCAGGTTTTGCGTGATAGTCTTCGCCGTCGGGATCAGAATATCGCAGTTGCCGCTGAAGCTCACGTCGTAGGATACCACTTTCGAACATTCACCGGGGCTCAGGTTAAAGGTTTGGTTGCCCGGGCAGTTGAATACGCAGGGCAGGTTCTGAGCATAGGTGATGGTGAAGTTGGACGTTTGATCGGAGAAATTTGCCGGCACATCGACCGTGACGGAAAAATTATAACCGCCATCGTCGAAAGCGCCGCAGCTGCTGCCCGGGCCGCCCGGGGTAGCCCAGGTGACCACGTTGGCGGCGATGGTTTTGTTGCCCTGGCCGCCGCCGCAGAAGTTGTACGGTTCGGGGCCGGTGGCCGAGCTGATGGTTACGCCGGCCGGGAACGTGAAGCGGATATTGTCCACGTACTCGAAAGTCGAGTTGGTGGTTACGGTGACCGTAAAATTAAACGTATTGGACTGGCCGGCCGTGTAGTATTGTTGTGGAGAGGTGGCCGTGGCCGTGTAAGAGGCCTCGGCTACCGTTGAAAAACCCATTATTACGAACAGCGCCAGCAGGCAGCGGTTCAGAATACCGGGTATCAGGTATGTACCTTTTTTCATGAGACGTATTGTTGTTGAATAAATTGAAAAGGTGTAGATAAAGTCGCAAAACCTAAGTCGGGAAAAAAAAGATCAACTTTACCGGTTACGTGTTTTAAAGAATCGACACCAGACTGTTGTAAACCGAAGGCAACTGGCTTGCGCCGCCGCCGCCGTTTACAGCCTTGGGCCCTTGTACGGGCGTTTTCAGTTGCACGTGGGACGCAGGCAGCTGTTTCAGCATGGATACTTCCACCGCGATATCGTACTTCGTGATATCGGTGAGCACATTGTTGTAGTACACGTACCGCAGCATTTCCAGCGAAGTGGCAGAACCGTCTGCGACTTTTGGCTGCAGCCCGTCGATCGCGGCCTGGATTTTCGGCGCGGAGGCGGCTTCATCCCAGGTAGTAAGGTCGTAGGCCGTTACACCCAGCATATTCGCCATGTCGGTCATAAAAGGCGGTATGCCGTTGGGAGCCGTGGAAAGCGTCTGCCCGAAGGAAGCAGTATGGCTCACCAACATGAACAACGCCGTCAAAACCGCTCCTCCCAGCACTCGAGCAACCCAGGATTTGGTTTGGTTTGCTAAAAATTGATTCATAATTAAAAATTTGGTGAATAGTGAAAAAAAAATGAAGCATCGGGTGCGCGTTCAGTACGCTCCCGATGCTTCATTTATGTATGAATAACAAATATACCTTTAGCAATGTAGACAATTTCCATGAGATTAGAAAATTACAACTGCGTTGATATTTCCGGACTTCCTCCACAACCTTTGCGATCCGGATACCCCGACCTTGTAATGACGGATTAAAATTAAAAAATCAAACCGATTAAGTTTCAGGTCTCTGGCTGATTGGCGCTTACACGTTGGAAACCATTTTCTATGGACTGAAATTTACAGCAAAAAGTGAACCAATTTTTAAAACAACGAAATTTTAATGCTTTGGAACATTTTGCCCAGAACTTCAGCCGGAGGCAAAGGTAATCTAACTTTGGAAAAAAAATACCTGCCATGAAAAATTTTTCCATACGGGCAACATCGCGTTTTTCCGCCCCTTACCTTTGCCCCGTAATTTTTACCATTTAGAATCACCTTTTATATTGATTATCAATGAAAAGCATCGTTACTTTCTTTGCATTTTCCGCTCTTTTGTGGGCCACGCAATGCCAGCAAAACCAAAAATCCGGTAACCTCGCTGAGCAGGTTAATACGGAAATCACCAACCTCCAGGCGGCACGGCAGGCTATTGTTGAAACCCGCGACCGGATACCGGCGCTGCGCACCGAAATAAACAATATTCCCGCGTCGGTAAAATCCGATACCAGTTCAGGTTTTGCCGAGCTGCAGCGCCAGGTGGAAATCTTCGACTTAAAAACAAACGCCATGGTGGTCATGTACGACCGGGTGGTTCCGCAACTTCAAAAATTTTCTGCCGATGTTCAGAGTGGCTTTTTTACCAAAGAAGCCGCACAACACCGCTACGATTCCCTGTTCCTGACTTTCAAAGATTATAATATAGGCGTGGAAAGCACTAAAAAGATGCTGGAATCGATGAGCGCGGAGGCCAAACGGCTGGCGGGAGAGGGGGCGAAGTGATATAAGCCCAAGCTCCATGGCGGTCAACTTAAAGGCTTTGGGCAACTCCTCCCCTTCCCCCTACCCCTGAAGGGCAATGCCGTTGACTTAAGGATTTTAGGCTTTTCGCCTTGCGCGTGAAACCCGACCCCTTCCGCCGCGGCGGACTCCCGATTACCCAAAACTCAAAGTTCTTTTCTTAATATGATGTTCACCGGCAGACCCCGAAGGGGTCGAATGTGAATAGCCCGGCATAAAATGCCGGGTTTGCATGCAGAACGATGCCGCACAACCGCAAAGCGGTTGAATGTGAATCGGATACACGCCTGACATTCAACCGCTTTGCGGTTGCCAAACGGTTTGATCCGTCCCCAACCCGGCATTTTATGCCGGGCTATTCACATTCGACCCCTTCGGGGTCAAGTCCACGGTGTCATATAAAGAAAAAGAACTTTGAGTTTTGGGTAATCGGAGGAGGTTGGGGGCATAGCCTAAATCCTTAAGTCAACGGCATTGCCCTAAACCCTCTAAACCCTCTAAACCCTCTAAACCCTCTAAACCCTCTAAACCTCATAAACCCTCATAAACCCCCATAAACCATATAAACCAATCGCTACATGCCACGACTGCTACTGTTCTGTTTTTTACTTTTTATCAGCGCGCGTTTTTCCGCCCAGGTCAGTTTCACGGAGTCCCACCTGCCCATTGTGGTGATCAACACCAACGGGCAGACAATTCCCGACGAGCCGAAAATAACGGCCAGCCTGGGTATCATCTGGAACGGTTCCGGCCAAAAAAACCGGCTCAGCGACCCTTATAATGCGTATAACGGCAAAGTTGGCATCGAGCGGCGGGGGGCCAGCTCACAGGATATTTTCCCCAAAGTTTCTTATGGTATGGAGTTGCGCGACAACGCGGGCGAAAACAATCCGGTTGCCCTGCTCGGTATGCCCGAGGAAAGCGACTGGTCATTGATTTCCAACTACAACGATAAAAGCCTGATCCGCGACGCCCTGGCCTATAACCTGGCGGGCCGGATCATGGATTATGCCCCGCGTTGCCGCTTTGTGGAGGTAGTGCTAAACAACGATTATCTGGGCGTGTACCTGCTTACCG
>JAKLJF010000412.1 GCA_023151335.1 Thermoanaerobaculia bacterium
CGGTTGCCGACGTTTCGTGCCGGCACGAACCCGGCATTTCATACCGGGCTATTCACATTCAATCCCGAGGGGTCGGGACGGTTGTTGCGAGGGGCCCGCGATGATCCCCGGATTTGCATCCGGGGCTATTCACATTCAACCCCTTCGGGGTTTCGCGCAACCGGTTGGTTTACCGCGTCATTTTCAGAAAACCGGGTGTCGCGTTTACGTCGGGGTTTCACGCAACCGGTTGATTTACAAGATCAATACAAAGAACAAACCATCCCGGACCGGCCATGTTTCCCGATTTCCCCGGCTACCCGCCATCTAAAAACCCCGAAGGGGTTGAACGTGAATAGCCCCGGATGCAAATCCGGGTCTGTGTGGCGCAACGTGTTTACAACCGCAACGCGGTTGAATGTCTTTCTCTCGTGTATTCCTTCTGACTTGATGACCTTTCCCCTTTCCAGCCCTAAAATACCCCCCGTGCCCCCATCTGCCAAGAACAACCTGACAACTACGCCCAATAACCTGACAGTTACCGCATACCGGGTAATAACCGGGAAAATCCGTCCCCATTGGGCATCAAACCGCGCGCCGGCGTTCGTTCCGAACTATCTCCCCGCACCCGAATCCTTCCCCGTTCATCCGTCCGAAGCCGGCCAGCAGGCCCAGCTCCAGCAGTTCGCGGGGGGCGTCCAGGTCGAGATCGAGCATCCAGCCGCGCACTTTGGTTTGGGCGCGGGTATCGCTTTTGATCTTGATGAGTTTGGAGCGCGGTTCGCGGCCGGGGGCCACGCGGAAGACAAAGTGTTCGGGGTTCCAGTATGCGGGCGGTTCGGCGCCGGTGGCGGCGCGGTATTTTTCCAGCAGGTTCAGGAAGAACAGGGGGCCGAAATCGGGGTCATCGGGCGGGAGGTATTCGTCGGACGGGCTGTCGGTATGTTTGCGGGCGACAACGAGGGGCGAAAGCATTCGAATACGGACGGGGCCGGGGCTGTCGGGCCATTGCAGGGGACGCATTTCCACGGTTTCCACTGCCAAAGCGGCCTGGCTGAGGCGGTCGCCGAGGCGCAGTTGCTGATCCTGGAACAGGCCGCGGATGAACTCCTCTGCCGTGCGGTCGAGGTAAAAGCCAATGCGGAAGGAAATGAGCGGGCTTTGGATCAGCAAGCGGTCGCCTTCAACCCGGTACTTCGGCGCCTGCAACTGTGAAAAGCAAAACAGTTTGAAGGTCTTCCGTCCGGTCGTGTGGCCGTGCCGGTGCAGAAATTCGGCATATTCCGCGTCGGCATTGCGGATCACGCGGTAAATCCAGGCCGACAGCTCGTACTGGTAATTGACGGGCAATACGGGATTGGCGTCCAGGCAGCGGAGGGTTATTTTGAATTGCATAATTAGTAATACTGATGTGGATGACAGGCTTCACTTGCAAATATTTCCCTTACCCCATCGAACCTGTTTCCCACCCCCGGATTTTTTTCCATATATTTGCATGAAAATCTGCAAGAAAAATGTTTCCCACCCTCACCCGCATCACTTTTGATCCCCTGGTCATGGGCGGTAAGCCTTGTATCCGGGGCATGCGCGTCACCGTCGGTATGGTTGTCGGCTTGGTCGCTTCGGGATATTCTACCGCCGATATTTTGAAGGCATACCCGTACCTGGAAGCAGACGACGTCAAAGAAGCGTTGCAATATGCAGCCTGGCGTTCCGAAGAAGTCGAAGTCACGCTTGATGCTGCATGAGCATTCTGATAGACATGAATCTTTCGCCGGACTGGGTAGCCGTTTTCCAGGCAGCTGGGATAGAAGCAGTCCATTGGTCGACCATTGGACAGGCTAATGCTCCTGATACGGTGATTTTCGCTTATGCATTGCAACATAAATATGTTGTTTTTACCCACGATTTAGATTTTAGTGCCATCCTCGCCGCTACCAACGCGTCGGCTCCAAGTGTTATCCAGGTCAGGACTCAGGACACAATGCCGGCATCTATTGGCCCGGCTGTATTTCAGGCACTTCGTCAGTTTGATTCGTCACTTCAACGTGGCGCCCTGGTAACGATAGATATGGCCAAGGCACGAGTCAGGGTACTGCCCCTCCGCCAGCCTTAAGGTACTAAAACCGCATCCGTCCCACCTCTTCCCGTAAAAACGCCTTCAGCCCTTCCGGGGCCAGCACTTCGATGTGCTGGTGGTAGAAGCCGAGGATAAAATTGCTGAGTCCGAAAAAACGGTGATTCACGCGGCACTGGAAGTCGAAGATGTTGGGGTCGTCGGTTTCCTCGATGTGGGAGCGGGTGAGGGGGTAGCGTTCCACGAGTTCGTTGTAGGCGCCTACGCCGAGTAGGAGGTGCACGTCCACCTGTTGGTTGTCGACGATGCGGAAGGGATCGACGTGCATGATCACGTGATGGCCTTCGAATGCCCAGGGCAGGTCGGTGAGCTGCACGCGGGAGAAGCGCGAGAGCCGGAAGTGGCGCAGGGTGCGTTTTTCGGCGTCGTAGGCCTGGAGGGTATCCTCGGCGGGGCTGAGGTGGAAGGGTTCCACGCGCCGGGTTTCGATCTTGTTGCTGTTGGAGGAGCGGTAATCGATCAGGAACACCTGGCGTTTTTCCCGCTGGGCCTGCATCAGGAGGTCTACCTTGGTGAGGTGGGGTTTGCGCAGGTAGGCGTGGCCGAGGCGGTGGAAGTCGTACACGGAGGCGAGTTTGGCCTTGAGGTTGCGGGCCCGTTCGCTGCCGATATACAGGTTGTCGATGGCCTGGTAGAGGGCGGCCTGGTCTTCTTCCGAGAAGTGGAGCAGGTCTTTGAGTTGCCGCAGGGGTTTTTCCGTGACAAAGGCGTAGCGGTGGCGGTCGTCGGGCGCCAGCACAAAGTCGGCGTTGGCGAGTATCTCGAAATCGTCGCGGATGGTATCCACGCTGACGCCGAATTTGTCGGCCAGTTCCTGGCGGGTGTAACGGTTGGGTTGGTCGAGAATGGCGCGCAGCAGGCGCAAAATGCGCGCGCGGGGTCCGAATTCCGCTTCTTTGGGCATCGTTTCTTCAACCTGGTTTTGTGGCGATTCCGGTAGGGAGCCTGCGGTATTTCGCCGGTTAAAACAAAAAAAACGGCATTCCGGGCGCTAATGCCGGCTAAGATATACTGCCTGTTGCGTGCCGGCAAGCGCATTAACAATCCCTGCTCCGTTTTTCCGCGAAATGCCGTCCTTGCATGCGTCGTCTGCCACTGCATGCATAGCCCTGAAAGGGCGGCATCAGTAAGACAGGGCAGCGCCCTGTTAAAAAAAGAGCCGCCCCACCCCGACCCCGAGTACTCGGGACGGAATGAGGCGGCCTCTATCATCACGCGATCAAACTGATCGCGTTACTTCGTCTGAATCATCTTCTTCACGGCGCTGTCGGTAGCCGTTTCGACTTTGTAGTACAGTACGCCGGTGGTGTTGATCAGCGAGCGTTCCAGCGAGATGGCGTTGTAGCCTTTCGTGAAGTCGCCCGTTTGAGTGAACAACATGCGGCCCGTTTCGTCGAAGATCGTCAGGGTAGCCTCTGCTGCCTCGGGCAGGTAGAAGCCGATCTGCGTCTTGTTCAGCCACGGGTTCGGCTGGTTCTGGTACAATTCGAAGCCCAGGCCGGAGATCGTCGTGCCGTTCTGGCCGTTGAAGCGCAGGCCGACGGCCTGGCGTTGGCGGCTCAGATCGTAAGCTTCCGCTTTGGTGATCCGGCTGGAAACCGTCAGCATTTCGCTCAGCGAGCCGGCAGCCTTCGCGCGGAAGGTCACCGTGAATTCGCCTACCGTGTGTTCGTTGTCGAACGAGGTGGTCAGCGCATGTTCGCTGTTGAAGATACCGAAGTTGGTCATCGACATTTCGGCGCCGCCAGTTACGTCGGTTACTTCCAGGTTCGGGAAGTACAGGGTAAACTGGTAGCCGAGTACTTTCTCGGCGGCTTTGAAGTTCACCGTGAAGGTTTCGCCGGCTTTCACCTTGCGATCCTGCACGTCGAACAGCAAGGTGCCGTCGGTGCGGTCTTGTACGCTGGTCAGGCTGCTTGTTACGGCGTTGTTGTTCACGTCGCCCACTTTCACCGCCACGAAGTCCTGATCGAACATGCTCACCTGCATATCGGCGATTTGTTTCGTTTCAGGGAAGATATCCATGAACGGGTTCAGCGGGTTCGGGAACGAGTACGCGCCGTCTACGAAGCGCCAGGACGTATTGTTCGGCAGTTCGTTGTAGATACCGAGGATCAGTTTGCGCAACTCAACGATGTCGAACGTGGTGATCGAGCGGCTGTTGTTAGCATCGGCAGCGATCATTTTGTACGGGCTGTTGAGCGGTTCCAGACCCAGTATGTGCTTGTTGATGAGCACCAGGTCGAAGGTCGATACGCCGTTGAGCGGGTCGTTGTCTTTCGTCGGTGTCACCGTGTAGTCGCCCTGGTACGGTACGCCGTTGAAGGTGTACTGACCCTGGTTGTCGGAGTAGACGAGCAGGCTGGTCGGCGGCAGTGCCGGGTGTCCGCCTTCGAGTTCAACGTTGGCTTCTTCCAGACCTTTCTGATCTTCCGTTTTCAGCGCACCGGCTACCGTGCCGGAGTTGCCGCTGCAGATACCGGCGTTATCCTGAACGACCACGTAGGTTTCGCAGTAGTCGGCGTTGCCGGCCAGATCGATGGACCACAGTTCAACCAGTTGTGTGCCCAGTTCGTCGCAGGTGAAGGTAACGCTCGTTTGCGGCGTGCCATCCGGGTTGTACGGGAAGCCCGTACCCGTGCCGGATTTGCGGATACCGATGACGAGTTTGCTGGAAGGCGTGCAGTTATCTTCCGTGTATTGCAGGAAGTCGGAAGCCCAGAGGGTAATCATCTTGGTCGGCATGATATTCACGCTCAGGCCATTGAGACATACCACCGTCGGCTTCTTGCAGTCTTTCACTACGAAGGTGTATTCGCAGATCGTTTCGTTGCCGCAGCCGTCTTCAACAAACCACTTGATCTTGTGCGTACCGTAAGGCAGTTCCGGAATCACGTAAGCGTTCTGGTTCTGCTGGGTGTTCCAACGCACCGAAGCGGTTTTGTTGGTACCACTGATCGTCGTTTGGATCGCGAAACCGTATTTCTGGTTCGACGGTACCGCGCGGTCGTCGAATTGACGGATCGTACCGCCGCCATAGTTCGGGTTGTTC
>JAKLJF010000413.1 GCA_023151335.1 Thermoanaerobaculia bacterium
CAGGATTAACAGGATCAAAGCATTCACATGTTTTCGATGTTATACAGAAAATTTATTGTGCAGACTCTATGGAAATTCTGCCCTCCCTGAGGCCGTTACCCGATGCCGTTACCCGCACTTTCCCGGGATTGCCTTCACGGGTGCGCAAAATCAACATCGCCTTGCCGTAAAATGCCTGCACATTGTCTGTTTGAAATGGCGCCAGGGAACGCGGGTTGCCGTTGTCCACCCCGGCAATTTCGGCGGGCCCCTCCACTTGAAAACGTACGGAGTTGTCGGCCAGCGGGCAAAGATTACCGTCGCGGTCGAGTATTTCAACCGTAATAAAACACAGGTCTTCACCATCGGCGCGGAGGGTGGTGCGATCGGGTGTCAGGCGAATTTGGGCGGCAACGCCGGCCGTTTTCACCAATGATCTTATTGTTTTGATCAGCCACGGCCCGCAAAGTGCCGGGCGTATACGGTACTTCCATCCACATTAGCCGGTAGCGCGCCACCGAATTTTCGGATTGCGGTTCCTTACAGCGTTTGCCCAGCGATTTCCCGTTCAGAAACAGTTCGGCGCAGTCGCCGTTGGTGTACACAAATACCGGGAACGGCTTGCCGTCCTGGCCGGCCCAATTCCAATGCGGCAGGATATGCACGGTGGTTTCCTCCGGTTTCCACACGCTCTTGTACAGGTAATACCGGTCCTTTGGAATACCGGCCAGGTCGACGATGCCGAAATAGGAACTGCGGGGCAGGTCTTCTTTTTTAAATCCGCTTTCCTGAATTGACCAGTCGCCATAAGGCGTGGGTTCGCCGAGATAATCGAAACCCGTCCACACAAATTCGCCGGCCACGAAGGGGTCTTCCTGCTGCCAGCGGAAGTCGTCCTCCGGTACTTCGGCCCACCAGGGGGCGTTCAGATCGTAGGAACTGATCTGAAAGGAATGGGTAAAATCGGTCTTTTTGGCCGGCAGGGGCAGTTCATAAAAGCCGCGCGTACTGACTGTGGAAGCCGATTCGGTAATGATGACGGCTTTTTGCGGGGCCAGTTGGCGGGCCAATGCGTAGCGACGGCCATAGTTGTAGGAAACGACGTCGTAGTAGTCGAAATGCCGCATGGCCGCGGCGTCCTTGTTGTCGCATACCAGCGTGACCGGGCGAGTGGGATCGTATTTCCGGAAAGCGGCCACCACGGCCTGTAATTTCGCGAAACCGCCATTGACGTTGCCCTGCACGTCGCCGATCTCGTTGCCGGCGCTCCAGAGGAAAATGCAGGGGTGGTTTCGGTCCCGTTCCACAAAATTGCGCGTTTGCCGCTCGGCAAATTCGTTAAAATCCGTAAACGGCAAAACATCCGCCTTGGCGTCGTATTTATCGAATAATTCATTGATAACCAGCAGTCCCATGCGATCGCACAGGTCGAGCAGTTCGGGCGCCGGCACATTGTGGCTGGTGCGGATGGCGTTGCACCCCATGCTTTGCATGATCTCCAGCTGGCGTTCCATGGCACGGGTGTTGAAGGCCGCGCCGAGGGCGCCGAAATCGTGGTGCAGGTTTACGCCTTTCAGCTGCACCCGTTTGCCGTTGAGTAAAAAACCGTTGTCGGCGTTAAACCGTATGGTCCGCACGCCAAAGGAGGAGGAATATTCGTCGCAAATGACGCCGTTTTTACGCAGCACGGTTTTTACGGAATACAGGGCAGGCTGTTCCGGCGACCACAGTCTGGGATTGGGCAGCACCATAAATTGTTCAAAAGCCTGTTGTTCCGACACTTCCGGTGTGGTGATCTGCGTACCCCATACAGCGGTATGTACGGGGCCGGTCACTATCAGTTGCACTTTGCGATAGATGCCGGCGCCGGGATACCAGCGGCTGTCGTGTTGCCGGGTATCGGCGTACACGGCCATCAGGTTGTCGGAGCCGGGCAGGAGCAAAGCGGTAATGTCGAGGTAAAAGGAATTGTAACCGTAATCCCAACCGCCCGCAAGTTTTCCATTGACATATACCCTCGGAAAAGCCATGACGCCGTCGAAAACGGCATATACCCGTTTGCCTGCCCAGGAGGCCTCCGCGCGGAAGGACTTCCGGTACCAGCCTTCGCCTTTCCAGGGCAGTTTGCCGGTTTCGCCGGACAAAGTGGGGTCGAACGGGCCGGCAATAGCCCAATCGTGCGGCAACCGGACGGTTTGCCAGCCGGCGTCGTCGAACCAGGGCGCAGAAGCCGTCGGGGGATTGCCTTTTGCGAATTTCCAGTTTTTGTTGAAGTCGATGGTTTGACGCGTTTGTGAAAAGGCAGGTTGACACGAGAAAGCAATCAGCAGGAGTGCAATGCAAACATTTTTCATGCCGGCAAAGTAAATTCATTGTTGTTAATCGTCCGACGACAAATTCGTCGGACGAATTAGTCGTCGGGCGTGTAATAACACGTATTTCCAAACAAGCCGATAAATTTACCCGGTGAAAAACTGAAAGAATTTGCAGGATTTTGCTATAAAAGCAAAAACTTTAATATCCTGTCGATCCTGTCAGTTTTACTAAAAAAAGATGCTCGCATGTCCCATCAAACTGAACGGCGTACCCGGTGTAAAATGAATTTCCGAAACCGGTTCCAACTCGTCGAACAGGCGGCTTTCTGTGTCGAACTGCGCCTCGTTCCAGGCCCGGTTAAACAGGTTTTGTATGGCGACACCGATCTCAAAACGGGAGCGGGTATAGTTCAGCACGATATCGGTGAGGAAATAACCTTGGGCCACCACGCTATTGTCTTCGTTGGCAGGGCGGTCGCCGAGGTAACGGTAACGCAGGCTGCCGTTGATACCGTTTTTACAGTTGAAGCTCAGTCCGCCGATGCTGGTCCAGGCTGCGGCGAGTGGGATGTAGTTTTCTCCTTCAGGCGTGTCGTCGGCGCGGGCGAGGGTATAATTGAGGTCGGCGTCGGCGAAAAGCCAGGGCGCCAGTTGCCAGCGGGCGGCAAAATCGAGGCCCTGCCGGGTGGTTTTTCCGCTGGGCTCCACCACGGCTTCGTCGCCCACGTATACGAATTCCTGATCGAGGTGCAGCCGCCAGGCGCCGAAAGTGAACAACAGGCGCGGCAGCACCTTCACCGTGGCGCCGGCTTCGAAACCGAGCGCGCGGGGCAGGGTTTCGCGGCCGTTTTGGGCCGTCACCACGCGGGTGTCGTTGGAATGGAAGCCATAACCCGAATTAGCGAACAATTGGAGGCGTTCATTCCAGGTGTAATACAAATTTAGTTTCGGGCTGACCAGGCTGGAGGCTACGATCTTACGGTCGTAACTGGCTTGCAGTTTGTCCACGTACAGGAACTGGAACTGGTCGAAACGCAGGCCGGGATTCAGGATAAACCGCGATCCAAGTTTGATTTTTTCGTCGAGGTAAATACCGAGGTTGTATTCGTTGACGTCGCCGAGGGCCCTGCGTTCCAACAGTTCCTGACGGCCTTTGGTGTGCGACAACTCGTTGTCCTTTATGGCATCGTACCGGAAGTTAACGCCCACTTCGGTTTGCCATTCGGTGCCGTTCCATTTGTCTGCGCGGGTATAGGCGCCGTTGTAACCCAGCAGGTTGCGCTGCTCTTTTTGCCTGATCTGGTCGCCATTTACCGGGTCGTTCAGGAAAAAGGTGAAATTGGAGTACAATTCGAAGTTGTAGCGGCTGAAATACAACTGGTTTTTTAGCAAAGCCCCGTCGGGTAGAGCCGTGGCGAGTCGAAAATTGAGGTTGCCCCGCGAGGTGCTGCCGCCCTCGGTATCATCGATGGCGCCGAAACGGCCGATTTGCCCGCTTTGCACGGCCCGGTCGGGGATCTGGCCCGAGGCGTCCCAGCGGCTGGTGAAGGCGCCGAGCGAAGCATTCAGATAAGTATTATTGCCGATGGCGGCATTGTATTTCAAAAACGTGCTGAATCGGTTGTACGCCTGCGGGCTGTCGAAATAACCGTCCGAATAAAAATATTCCGTGGCGATATAGGCGTTTTGCGGGCGGGCGGCTTCGGGCTTGTCCAGCAATTTGAAGGCGCCCACGGTCCGGAATGAATTGAACTGTCCGGCGCTTACTTTCAGCAGGTTTTTATCCAGGGCGTTTTTGGTTTGAAAACCCACATAACCGGCAGTGGCCAGGTTGCCGCGGGGGGCATAATAGGGGCCTTTGGCAAATTGTACGCGCTCTACCGTTTCCGGGATGAGGAAGTGAAGATCGGCATAACCCTGGCCGTGCGCATGGGATACCATGTTGACCGGGATCCCGTCCACGTCGAGGGCGATGTCGGTGCCGTGGTCGATATCGAAACCGCGCAGGAAGATCTGTTCCGCTTTGCCACCGCCGGCGTGTTGGGCGATGAACAGGCCGGGCACCATGCGCAACACGTCCTGCGAGGTATTGACCGGGCGCAGGTTGATGTCGAGCGCCGGAATAGTTTGCCGGCTGATGTCGGGGTCGGCACTAATCTCCACGTTTTTCAGTTCGATCGGAGCCGGGGTGAGGAATGATTTTATGGTCGAGGTTTCGCTGTCGCGCACTTCCGCCTGCTCTGTGACGGATTTAAAACCCAGATAATTGATCGTGATCGTATAAACGCCCGCGGGCAGGCCGCTAAATTGGTAAAAACCCAGTTCATCTGTATAGGTTCTGGCATTGACAGCCCCGCTCAACAAGACGGAAGCGCCTGGTAACGGGCTTTTGCTGGAAACGTCGAACACGCTGCCGCGAATACTGCCGTTGTGCAGGGCAAAAGCGGGCAGGATAAAAAGCAGGAAAAAGCAGCCGGTGAAGATGGATTTCATAATGATCAGGACGGTTGATGATGAAAACGATCCCATATACGCAACAAGTCGGGTTACGGTTTTATCTTCGGGTGCAAATTAATGAATCGCCTGCTCACTATAACGCCCGTCCGTTTTTTTGTGCCGCTATCGCTGTTTTTCGGCGCGATACTGGTATTTATTACGCCGCCTTTTCAGTCGCCCGACGAATACAACCATTTTTTCCGGGCTTTTCAGGTCAGCAAAGGGCGTTTTTATCCGGAAACCTTGCACCATAACCGCCTGGGCGGATACCTGCCCGCCAGCCTCGATTCGCTGAAGCATATGTACCTGCCGTTGAAAGGCGACTATGCCGCCAAAACAGATATGGCAGCCCTGCGGAGCGCCCTGTCCCTGCGTC
>JAKLJF010000414.1:0-4894 GCA_023151335.1 Thermoanaerobaculia bacterium
GTCGTCAACTGGAAAGTCCGGCCGGCGCTGGATACGGAGTATTTTATGGAGATTGCCACCGGGCTGGCCAACGACGGCAAAATGAGCGCCAAAGGCAAGCCGGTACTCCTCCAGACGGCCGTTCTGATGAATCGCTTTTCCCGGGTATTCCGGCTGACAAAACCGCGGTACCCGCTGCAGCGCATTTTGTTTGGCGCTTTGGGAATGGTGGGATGGGTGATGGGATACAGGGGCTGGCACCAGTCCTACGTTAATTAACTTGCTTCACTCCAAACGCTTCAGCCACTCGGACGCCGGGTTGTTATTCGGTCGCAGGCTCACCGATTTCTCCCAGGCTGCCCGCGCGCCGGCTTTATCGCCTTGGGCCTGCCGGCATTTGCCGAGTCGGTTCCAGGCCACCACGATACGGGGAAATAATTGCGTATAGGTTTCGTACAACGCGATGCCTTCTTCCCATTTTTCGGCTTCTTCGAGGCGTTCGCCGACGCCAAGCAGTTGCATGTCGTTCTCAAAATCAAAACCGGCGTCTTCAAGCACTTTACGGCTGTTTTGTGAAAAATAAGCCGCGCCTTTTTCCAGAATGACCCGGTGAATGGCATCTGTGACGGGATTATCGCGGTATGCCGCCTCTTCCTCAACCTGAAGGCCGACCCGGGCGGGGTCTTTGCCCTTGAGGATGGCGTGAAATTGCAGGGCAAGTTCGTCGGAGATTTTATTGTTCGAATTGCTCGAAACGACGATACACACTCCTGTAGCCGGCTCAAAGCCCATGAAGGCATTGTAAACGCCGTTGCCGCCATTGTGCCAGATGGCGCGTTGTCCGTCCAGTTCCTGCACCACCCAGCCGTAGCCGTAAAAGCTTTGACCTTCCGGACCCTCGGCAATGTGGGGGGTGAACATTTTATCGGTAGCCGATTTGGGCAGAACGGTGTTGTTGGCAAGCGCCAGGTACCAACGGTGCATGTCGCCTGCAGTTGACAGAACGCCGCCGTTGGCCCGCAAATGCCAGCCCGGGCCGTCGGGCAGCCAGGGTCGGTCGAGGGCGGTGCCCCAACGCTGGCCGTTGCGGTAGCCGACGGCGAGTTGGCCTTTGTCAAACTTGGGGAGTAAATAGCCTGTACGGGTCATGCCGGCAGGCAGCCAAAGATGTTCCCTCAGGAATTGCTCGTATCCGGTACCGCTCACTTTTTCAACAATAATGCCCAGCAGGCTGTAACCGACGTTGGAGTATTCGTACGTTTTTCCGGGCGGATTCAGCAGCGGTTCCCGGAAGGCAAGCCGGGCGAACATGGCGGCATCCACGTTTTCGTAATCATCGCCCAAAGCGCCCGGAAAACCCGCGCTGTGCGTAAGTAACTGGTGTATGGTGATGGCCGCCTTGTCGGCAGGCGCATCGGGAAAATACTTCGACAGTGGGTCGTCGAGCTGCAATTTGCCCTGACTTTCGAGTTTCACGATGGCAGCAGCCGTAAATTGTTTGGTAATACTGCCCACGCTGAACACAGTTTCGGCGTTTTGGCGGCGGCCCGCTTCGCGGTCGGCCAGGCCATAGCCATTTTCCAGCAGGATGGTTCCGCCGGAGGCCACCAACGCGGAGCCATGCCAGCCCTTTTCCGCGGCCTGTCGAGCCCAGGCGTCGAGTTTTTCGGCAAGGCCGGGCGCGGTTTGCGCGGATACAGGTACATAAAGGGTCAGGCAGAAAAAAATTAAAAATGCGTTTTTCATAAGCTTTTGTTTTTGTGTTTCATACAGACCTGAGAGAGTGGGATCCGGATGCATCGGGCGCTGCGACTTTCCGCCTGACAATTACCGGCTCAGCCAATCCAAAATATTCAGCAACAGCCGCGCGTTCTGCCGCGCTTCCGGCTGGTTCATACCCACACGGTTCCGGTTGGGACCGGCCAATTGGGCGGAGAACATGGCAGCTTCGCCCGATACCACTACTTTGCCTTTCCCATAACGCAGATAACCTAATTGGTACAATCCGCGACTGTCGCTGTGCGGCGTGGTTTCGTTGAATTCCCAGGCGGTTTCGGGCAACAGGACAGTGTAATTGCGCAAGGCCAGCACGGGTTGGGCGCCTTTGGGCAATCGAAAAGCGCTGCCCGTAAAGGTGACCACGGTGTCCACGCCCCGGCTGATCTCGCAGTCGGTGAGCGTTTTATTGCCCCGGAAAAACCGCTCCGGATTGCGCCGCCGGTTATCCATGGCAAAACAATTCAGGAAAGTCACGCCGAAAGATTGAGCGAGATCCTGTGCCGAGCCGGCAAAAGGCATGTGATCGGCGATGAGAAAAAGGCTGCCGCCGTTTTTTACCCACTCATTCAGGGCTTTGATCTCACCGGGGCTGAATGCCGAGCGGTTGGGCGTCGCCCAATTGTTGCTGCTCACACTGTCCAGTGCATTGGCGATGACCAGCACTTTACAACCGGAAAGGCCGGTCGCTGTAAACGGCTCCCGGTTGGATTGCAGTTGGTAGCCGTCTTCCCGCAACACCTTTCCGAAAGTGGCGTAGCGACCGCCGAGGGTATGAAAATTGTAATGCGCCTCGTCGAGACACACCGCGGGGCCTTTGCCCGGGGCAAAACGCGGACGGGGATTCGAAAAGGTGAATGCGGTGTCGGGGATTTGTTGGGCGGCACAAACGAAAGTTGCCAACGCGAAAAGCGCCGTGAGTACGTGTTTTTGTTTCATTACTGAAAAATTTAGCTGATAAACCAAAGTAACCGCAAAGTCAACTAAAATACATTACCGGTGCAGACTTTGTTGACAAAAGCGCTTTTTAAGCGCCTGAAAGGTCACTTTCGTTTCACGATCACGAATTCCACCCGGCGGTTCTGGAACCGCCCTTCTTCCGTACTGTTGGTTGCAACAGGCCTTGCTTCGCCTTCGCCGCGATAACGCAGCCTCGCCGGCGAAATTTTATTTTCCATCAGGAAAGTCGCCACCGATTTGGCGCGTTTTCGGGAAAGGTATTTGTTGTACTCGGGCCGTCCGATATTATCTGTATGACCCACGATCTCGATTACCATTTTGGGGTTGTCCTGCAGGATTTGCAGCAACTTGTTCAGTTCGACAAAGGAACGGGGCATCAGTTCGTGTTTATCGAATTCGAAGTAAATATCTTTCAGTTGTATCGCTTTGCCCTCTTCCAGGGGTTGCCGGGTAATATCGTCCGGTTTGACGGGCACAGCGAGAAAAGGCGGTACTTTCTTTACCAGAACGTCGTCTATATAGTAATAGGCGTAATTGAAACAATCTTCGCGGTAAGCCTCGGTTTTGGTGTCCGCGTCTTCGAAAAAATTGCCGATGATCAGGTAATCCGCTTCATTGCCGGCCTGGAAATGTCCGCTCAATTTCACCCAGTTTGATTTCGGGGTTGCTATGATATCTTTGGCAAAAAACTGCGGTTTAACCCGGATCAATTCATCCGATTGCCGTTCGATCCGTTTTTCGGAGAAAAAGACGCCCAGGTTATTGATCTGCAGCGAACGCGGCAAATGGCTCACCCAAAACTCCACCAGGTAAGTCTGACCGGGCACCAGGGGTTCGGCCAGCTGGATTTCCACGTATTCCCGGCAATGCGGTTTGCCGTTGGTACAGCCATAAAGCGTCAGACCGGCCATGCAGCGCCCGCCGTGGGCAGTTTGTTTGCCGAAGCCCTTATCTGCCCAATCCTGCGGCACCTTTACGCCCGGCCCATACACATCGGGGCTGGCAGTGGTGGCGCTGAACCAGTATTTGACCACCTGGCCAAAAAATGCGCCCTTGTACGACCAACCCACCGGAGGGCTCACGAATCGTTCGAAACCGGGGTTGGGGACGATATTTTGGCCGTCCGTGGGTGCTTGACCCCGAACAGCACAGGCCGACGCAAGCCAAAAAGAGCAAAACAGGAATTTGCGGAGCATGAACAGAATGTTTTCGCCTGTCAAAAGTATTGGGTTTTGCTCCAAATATAATTTTATTCCCGGGCTAATATTTACCCTTCGGGAAAAACAGGATTTGGCAACAGGGGTTTGGACAGGGAGCGCTATCTTTGTGCCCTTTATTTTACAGCCACACATAAAACACTGAAATACATGAACATTGCCGTTGTTGGTACCGGCTACGTTGGATTGGTGACCGGCACCTGTTTTGCCGAAACGGGCAATAATGTCATTTGCGTTGACAACAATAAGCAAAAGATTGAACGCCTCAAAAAGGGCGAAATTCCCATATATGAGCCCGGCCTCGACGTACTTTTCGAGCGCAACACCAAAGAGGGCCGCCTGCATTTTACCACCAATTTACGCCAGGCTGTTGAGGCCAGCCAGATCATATTTCTGGCATTACCCACGCCTCCCGGCGAAGACGGCAGCGCCGATCTGTCGTATATCATGGGCGTGGCCCGCGAATTATCCGGCATGATCAGCGAATACAAGGTCATTGTGGACAAAAGCACTGTGCCGGTGGGTACGGCGGAAAAAGTTGCGGCCGTGCTGGCGGAAAAATTGCCAAAAAAGATGTTCGATGTGGTGTCGAACCCCGAATTTTTACGGGAAGGTGTTGCCGTGGAAGATTTCCTCAAACCCGATCGCGTTGTGATCGGTACCCGCAGCGAAAAGGCCAGCCGTGTGATGAAGCAGCTGTATGAACCCTTTGTACGGCAGGGCAACCCCATTTATTTTATGGACGAACGTTCTGCCGAAATGACCAAATATGCTGCCAATGCCTACCTCGCCGCGCGCATTTCCTTTATGAACGAGATCGCCAACCTGTGCGAAAAACTGGGCGCCAATGTCGATCAGGTACGTATCGGCATGGGCAGCGACAGCCGGATCGGCAAGCGGTTTCTGTTTCCCGGAATCGGCTACGGCGGCTCCTGTTTCCCGAAAGACGTGCAGGCGCTGGC
>JAKLJF010000414.1:4917-5161 GCA_023151335.1 Thermoanaerobaculia bacterium
ATTTCAAAATTCTGAAATCAGTAATCAAGGTGAATACGCTTCAGAAAAGTGTGATGACCAAAAAGATCCGGCGTTTTTATAAAAATGAGCTCGCCGGGCGTACCATGGCCGTTTGGGGTCTGGCGTTCAAACCCAATACCGATGACATCCGGGAGGCGCCGGCGCTTGTCATCATCGACGAATTATTGGCCGCCGGCGCAAAAGTACAGGCCTTCGATCCCGAAGCCATGCCGAATGTAAAGGC
>JAKLJF010000415.1 GCA_023151335.1 Thermoanaerobaculia bacterium
TTTGCCCCAGAGGTCAATTTCCCAGCCAGCCTGCACACCGGCAAAAAAATCCGGCAGGTGCTCGGGTACTATTTTCCCGGGCAGTATGTCGGTTGTGACATTGCCCGCACCGTCCATGGTATAGAGTCCGAACCGGCGGATGCCTGCCGAACCGGCCGCCTGAACGGTCGGATGTAAAGGCGCCTCGGTGGCCATCACGCCCGCCTCCATTTGTTGAATACGGCGGGCAGCGATTTGCAGGTCGTAATTACCCAGGAGGGCGGTATCAATCAGTTTTTGGAGGTTGGGGTCCGGAAAAAAATCACGCCAGTTCATCGCGCCGGAGTTGGCTGAATCGGAAACGGCGGCAATGCTGTCGAAACTTTGGGGGAATACCAGCGTCTTTTCCTCGCGGATGACCTGTACCGGTTTGCAGCCGGCGATTGCTGCTATAACGATGACGAGCCCAAATAATAGGAAATTGAAATATATATTTTTCATTGAAAATCTTCTTTGCATGGTTGAAAATTAACAGATAAATCCATCAAAACTTTTCCGTCACCGGCATTTCTTCCGTAATCGAAACTCGCTCCCGTTTCGCCTTTTTCACAAAAAACTCCGACCATCGGGCAAATACGAAGTACAGCCCCGGAATCAGCAGCACGCCGAATACTGTGCCGATCAACATCCCGCCGGCCGCTGCCGAGCCGATGGTGCGATTGCCGGCTGCGCCAGCCCCGGCTGCGAACATCAGCGGCAACAAACCCGCGATGAATGCGAAGGAGGTCATCAAAATCGGACGCAGGCGAAGGGCTGCTCCTTCGATGGCAGCTTCGAGGGCGGACATGCCCTGTTTGTGCTTCATCGCTGCGAACTCGATGATGAGAATGGCATTTTTACCCAATAAACCGATGAGCATCACCATAGCGATCTGGGCGTAGATGTTGTTCTCCAGTCCCATGAGTTTCAAAAACAGGAAGGAACCGAAGATACCCGTCGGCAGTGACAATATTACGGGTAGCGGCAGCAGAAAACTTTCGTATTGCGCTGCCAGTAGCAGATAGACGAATACCAGGCAAATCAGAAAAATGTAAACAGCCTGGTTGCCGGTCGCTACCTCGTCGCGGGTAATACCGGCCCAGTCGATATCGAAGCCTTTGGGCAACTTGTTTTTGGCGACCTCCTGAATAACGGCAACGGCTTCGCCCGAACTGCGCCCGGGTGCGGGTTCACCGTTGAGTTCGGCGGAGGGGTACATGTTGTAGCGCGTCACCTGGTCAACGCCATAGGTTTTTTCAATAGACATGAATGCCGAAAGCGGCACCATTTCGCCGGCGTTATTTTTAACATACAGTTTTAGAATGTCGTCCGGTTGGGCACGGTATTCGGGCAGGGCTTGCACCATCACCTTGTACATCTGGCCGAAACGGATAAAATTGGTGGCATACTCCGAGCCCAGCAGCGTTTGCAGCGAAGACATGGCGTCATCCACCGTCACGCCTTTTTGAGCGGCTCCGTCGTAATCTATCGAAACGAGGTATTGTGGGTAACTGGCATCGAAAATCGTGAAAGCCGAGGCAATTTCGGGTCTTATCTTCAAATCTTCGACGAACTGCCGCACTACAGTTTCCATTTTTTTGAAATCACCCGCACCCGTTTTGTCGAGCAAACGAAGTTCAAAACCGCTGGCGTTACCGTAGCCCGGTACGGCGGGCGGCGGGAAATATTCGATGGCAGCGTCTTTGATGTGGCGGGTTTTTTCCTCTAAAATCGCGATCACTTCGTCAACTGACTGACCGCGGTCTTCCCATTTTTTCAAATTGACGAGACAGGTTCCGTAGGTCGCGCCCGTGCCGTCGGAAAGGATGTTCGTTCCGGCGAGCGAGGAGACGGATTCAACGGATTCAAGGGCTTGCGCAATGCGCGTGATTTCGTTCACCACGGCTTTTGTCCGTTCGAGCGTAGAGCCCGCAGGTGTGGTGACGCTGGCATAAAAAGTACCCTGGTCTTCGTTCGGGATGAAACCCGATGGCAGGTTTTTTCCGAGAAAAAAAGTGCCGAAACAGAAAGCGGCGAGCGTAGCGAACGTCACCGTGCGCCGGCTGACTATTTTTTCCAGCAGGGATTTGTAACGAAATTCCACATCCGCGTACCAATTATTGAAGCCGTCGAAAAACCGTCGTAATGGGTTCAGTCCCTTCCGATGTTGCTTGTCGCCATGCGTGTTTTTTAGCAAAATAGCGCATAGCGCGGGAGTAAGCGTAAGGGCAACAACCCCGGAAAGCACGATAGAAATGGCCATGGTCACTGAAAACTGCCGGTAAAAAATCCCCACGGGGCCCGACATAAACGCCACCGGAATGAATACCGCCGACATCACGAGGGTAATGGCAATAATAGCGCCGCTGATTTCGTGCATGGCCTTTTCAGTGGCTTTCATCGGCGAGAGGTGTTGCTTCTCCATTTTTAAATGCACGGCTTCGACTACCACGATGGCGTTGTCTACCACAATGCCAATGGCTAAAACGAGGGCGAAAAGCGTTACCAGGTTCAGCGAAAAACCGAATAACTGCATAAAAAGGAAAGTGCCTACCAGCGAAACGGGCACGGCGATGGCGGGGATCAACGTTGAGCGCCAATCTTGTAAAAACACGAACACCACCAGTGAAACGAGCAAAAATGCCTCGATCAAAGTCTTGATGACCTCGTGTACGGAGGCATCGAGGAATCGCGACACGTCATAACTGATTTCGTAGTCCATGCCTTCAAGGAATGCGCTTTCCTTGATTTCAGCCATGCGCTTTTTGACGGCGGCGATAACCTCGCTGGCATTCGAGCCGGGCAACTGTTTGAGCATGATGGCAGCTGCCGGTTTGCCGTTGAGTTTGGCTTCCACGTCGAAGTATGTCGTGCCAAACTCTACATCTGCAATGTCCCGGATGCGCAAAATCTTACCGTCGGGCGTAGATTTGATGGGAATATCGGCATATTGCTGCTCGCTGTTGAACTTGCCCGCGTATTTGATTACATACTGCAAGGATTGCGCATCCTTGTCCGAACTTTCGCCCACTTTGCCCGGTGCGGCCTCCACGTTTTGGGCTTCAAGGGCTTCGAGCACCTCCCGGGTGGAAAGTTTGTAGGCCAGCATTTTGTCGGGTTTTAGCCAGATACGCATGGCGTATTCCTTTGCGCCGAGGATGTCGGCGAAACCCACGCCTTTGATCCGTTTCAATTCGGCGAGTACATTGATGTCAGTGAAGTTGTACAGAAATTTTTCTTCGAGGTTGTTGTCGCGGCTGTAGATATTGAGATACATCAGCATCGCATTTTCCTCTTTAGCGATTTTAACGCCGTTGCGGGTGACTTCGGCGGGTAGTTCGCCCATGACCGAGGCGACGCGATTTTGTACATTCACTGCCGCTGCGTCAGGGTCAGTGCCCACCTCGAAGATGATTTGTACCACCCCCACGCCATCGTTTCCAGCATCGGAGGACATGTATTTCATACCTGGCACGCCGTTGATGGCCCGTTCAAGCGGCACAAGAGCGGCTTTGGTGACGGTTTCCGCGTTGGCGCCGGTGTATTCGACGGTTACGTTGACCTCCGGCGGCGCAACGCCGGGGAATTGAGTCATGGGCAGCTGGGTCAAAGCGAGAATCCCCAGCAGGGTGATCAAAGTCGAAAGAACTATGGATAAAATCGGACGATGTATGAATCTGGTAGTCATCTTATGGCGAATAAAAATTGGAGACAGCGGGCGCTGCGTCCCGTGTCGGTTGAATTTTTTAAAATGGGAAAACTCATATCGGCTATGGATTATAGCCTCATTTTGCATTTACCGCATAGCCAAAGTCGGAATAATATCCTGCAGCGGAATTTCCTGTGCCTCGATGCTGTCACCTTCGCGTACCTGCTGAATCCCTTCGTATATTACGCGGTCGTGCGTCGTTAATCCCGACCCCACGACATAAAGATGCCCCAGCCTGAGTTTCGGAGCGATGGCGCGCCGTTCGATCTTGTTTTCCTTGTTCAATACAAAAACGTAAGTTTTGTCCTGGACATCGAACGTGGATTTTTGCGGTACTACGAGCGCGTTTTTCAATTCGTCATAGACCAACACCTTTCCGCTGGCGCCGTGTTTCAGCAGGTGACCGGGATTTGGAAACCGGGCGCGGAAGGCGATGCTGCCCGTATTTTTATCCACCACCGTCTCAGCGGTCTCGACGCTGCCCTGATGCGGATGTATCTGTCCGTTGGCGAGTTGGAGCGAAAGGTTTTTCTTCCAACCCGCCTCGGAACGTTTCATGAGTTCGAGGTATTCTTTTTCCGAGACGTTGAAATACACAAATACGTCTTTGTTGCTTGAAATGGTGGTTAAGAGGTCGCCGTCGTTGATCAGACTGCCCACTTTGTTGGGTTGGCGGTTTAGGATGCCCGCAAACGGCGCGCGAATTTCGGTAAATGAAACTTGCAGTTGCGCGGCAGATACAGCGGCGCGCGCCTCTTCAATTTTGGCTTCGAGCGCTTGCAACTTTGCCTCCGCCATGTGGAGCTCCGGCTTGCTTACGATATTTTTTTCGAACAGCGTCCGGGTATTTGCCACCTCCACTTCGGCGATCCTGGCCTCGGCGACGGCGGAATTCAGGGCAGCCTGGGCGCGGCGAAGTTCTTCCCGGAGCTCCTTGCCGCTCAAGGTGAAAAGCAATTGTCCGGCACGGACTTCCTGCCCTTCGTCTACGTGGATTTTTTCCAAAAAACCATTGACCCGCGCGCGAATTTCGACATGCTGCATCGATTGGATGTCGGCGACGTACTCGCGGGTAAATACCGTGTCGAGCACAATGGGACGGGTGACGGGGAATACTTCCGGAGCGGAAACGGTTTCCTGTGTGCGATCGGAATGGCAGGCGGTAAAGGCAAGTATTGCCATAGCCGGCAGAAAACGGGTTTTCAAATCGAATATTGACATAATTATTTGCAATTTAGGCGGTTAATAAATATACGGGCGCCGTATGCGACGGATCGTATACAAGGCTTTTCCGCCCATTCGTGCTGAAAGCAACGGGGCGGTCGTTTCTTCAAAGAAATGGAAATAAAGTAATGCCGTCGGGGGCCTGACTGTAGCCGGCGCTTTCAGGAGAGATTACCCTGCGGATGTAAAAAAGAAACACGGCCGGCC
>JAKLJF010000416.1 GCA_023151335.1 Thermoanaerobaculia bacterium
GGGTTCCACTTCACCGTAGTCTTTTTCAGTTTTGTCCAGAATTCTATGGAGCTTTTGCCGGTGATGTCGTTCACGCCGAATTTGCTTTCATTCCAGCCGCCGAACGAAAACGGCTCGCGCGGCACGGGTACGCCTACGTTGACGCCGATCATGCCGGCGCTGGCATTTTCCATTACCTGGCGCGCCAGGCCGCCGCTTTGCGTAAATACGGAGGCCGCGTTGCCATAGTTGCTGGAGTTTTCGATAGCGATGGCTTCATCGAGGCTTTTGGCCCGGATAATGGCCAGCACCGGCCCGAATACTTCTTCTTTTGCGATAGCCATGTCGGGCGTCACGTGATCGATCACCGTGGGACCTACATAAAAACCGTTTTCTTTTCCTTCCACGGTCCAGTGGCGCCCGTCCACCAGTACTTTGGCGCCGGCTTTTTCGGCTTCATCGATGTAGCGTTCGATGCGTTCTTTGGCTGCTTTGCTGATGACGCTGCCCAGGTTTTTACCGGGCACGATCTTCCGGGCTTCTTCGCAAATTTTTTCAATGATCGTGTCGAGCGGCCCGACGGCTACCATGGCCGAGGCCGCCATGCAGCGCTGGCCGGCGCAGCCGCTCATACTGGCCGTGATATTGGTGGCGGTCATGTCGGGATGCGCGTCGGGCAGTACGATCAGGTGGTTTTTGGCGCCGCCGAGGGCCACGCAGCGTTTCAGGTTGGAAGTGGCGCGCCGGTACACGATTTTGGCCACTTTGGTGGAACCGACAAAAGAAACGGCTTCTATGTCGGGGTGGTCGCAGATAGCTTCCACGATCTCGCGGTCGCCGTTCACCACGTTGAACACCCCGTCGGGCAGCCCGGCTTCGCGCAACAATCCGGCGATCCGGATCGAAGAAACGGGCACCTGTTCAGAGGGTTTCAGGATCATACAGTTGCCCAGCGCGATAGCGTTGGGGATCGTCCAGTGCGGCACCATGTTCGGGAAATTGAAGGGGGCGATAGAGGCGACTATACCGACCGGTTTGCGTTCCACCCTGCATTCCACGCCTTTGCTTACTTCGAGCAGCTCGCCGGAAACCAGTTGGGGCAACGAGCAGGCGAATTCGGTGAGTTCGATGCTTTTTTCCACCTCGGCAATGGCTTCGTCCATTGTTTTGCCGTTCTCTTCGTGCACCAGCGTGGCCAGTTCCTTTAAATGTTTCTCCAACAAGGTTTTATACCGGTAAAATACCTGCACCCGCTCTTTGATGGGCGTGGCCGACCAGGCGGGGAAGGCTTTTCTGGCCGCTTCCACGGCAAGGTCCAGGTCGGCAGTGGTGGAGAGGGGGACGACGGATAAAATAGAGCCCGTCAAAGGCGTAATGACCTCTATTGTCCGGTTGGATAAGGGCAAGAATTCCCCGGCGACAAAGTTTTTTGCCTCGGGATATGGTAAGGTTAAGGTTTTCATGCGCTTTGAATTTTGAAAATAGATTATTCAAACACCTCCTTCAAAGGGAATGAAATATTTAGAACAGCATCATGCAAAGTATCCGAGGCCCGGAAAATCTGATATTCTTCCGGGGAAGAGTATACATAGATATTGCCCAATGGCGGAATGACGATCCAGCAGGATTTTACGCCGTGTTTGAAATAGGTGTGGGCTTTGGCGGTCAGTTCGTTGATGGCCTGTGTGGGCGAGACGATCTCTACCACGCAAAGCGGCGGCTCTGTCATGGCTACCACGTCGTTTTGAAGGTCGATTTTCATTTTGGGATAGATAGCCAGATCGGGCACGGAAGGCCAATTAGTAAGATCCAGACTGAGTTCGGAAATAATCCGGTATTTTTTTATAAATGGGGCGAAATGCAAAATGAGATTGGCCTGAATAACGCCATGATTTAGGGAAGGCATGGGTTTGTTGCGCTCTATTTCGTAAATTGAATTAGCAATTGTTGTCATTACCGTTTATTTTGCAACAAAGTTAACCGGAGTTTCCACATAAAAAAGTGCGCCGTGCCATTTATTCATTATTCCCTTTTCTTCTTTGTTTGCCTTTGCCTGGCAGGACAGATCGATGCCCAACCCTCCAGCTGGCTCCGCATCAACCAACTCGGATACCTCGAAAAGGACGTAAAAGTAGCCGTGCTCGCCGGCAAAAAAGCCTTGTCTTTCGATGCCTTCGAACTGCGCGACGCCCTCACCCATGAGCGGGTGTTTCAAAGTAAAAACATCCGGAAATACGGCCCCTGGGCGGCTTTTTCCGAAGCGTACCGGCTCGATTTTTCTGCCTTTTCCACCCCCGGCGCGTATTACGTGCAGGTGCAGGATATCCAATCCCCCGTTTTCCGCATCGGTAACGACGTGTACGACGGCACGGCCGATTTTATCCTGCGCTATATGCGCCAGCAGCGCAGCGGCTATAATCCTTACCTGGACGATTCCTGCCATACGCACGACGGCTTTATCATTTACCACCCCGATCCGGCGAAGGATTCCACCCGGATCGACGTGGCCGGGGGCTGGCACGATGCCTCCGACTATCTTCAATACCTGCCTACCTCGGCAAATGCCACTTTTCAGATGTTGTTTGCCTGGCGGCAAAATCCGGGCGCTTTCGGCGATGCCTTCGATGCATCCGGCAGACCCGGCGCCAACGGCATCCCCGACATTCTCGATGAGGCCAAATGGGGGCTCGACTGGATGCTGAAAATGAACCCCGGCCCCGGTGAATATTACAACCAGATCGCCGATGATCGCGACCACCGCGGCATGCGGCTGCCCACGCTCGACACGTTCACCTACGGCGCGCCCGGCGGCGGCCTGGCCCGGCCGGTGTATTTTATCACGGGCGAGCCGCAGGGTGCGTTCAAGTATAAAAACCGGACCAAAGGCGTGGCCTCTTCCGCCGGGAAATTTGCCTCGGCCTTCGCACTGGGCAGCCAGGTATTGAAAGATTTTTTCCCCGGTTATGCTGAAAAACTGGTTCCAAAAGCCGAGGCAGCCTATGAATTCGGCCGGCAAAAACCCGGCTATACCCAAACGGCGCCCTGCCGCGCGCCGTATTTTTACGAAGAAGAAAACTGGGTGGACGACATGGAACTGGCCGCCGCGCAACTCGACGCCCTGTTTCCCGGACAAGGCTACCGCGAACAGGCCGCCGCCTACGGTCGCGCAGAGCCCATAACTCCCTGGATGGGCAGCGACACCGCCCGGCACTACCAGTGGTACCCTTTCCTCAACCTGGGTCATTATTTCCTCGCTGAAAACGCCGGGCAGCCGGTGTTTCTGGAGTTTATGCGCCGGGGCGTAGACAGCGTATATCAGCGCGGTAAATCCAATGCGTTTCTTTATGGCGTGCCGTTTATCTGGTGTTCCAACAACCTCGTGGCAGCCATGTACACCCTGGCGCGCCTGTACCGCGAGCGCAGTGGCGACGTACGTTACCGGGAAATGGAAGCCGCCCTGCGCGACTGGCTGTTCGGCTGCAATCCCTGGGGTACGACCATGATCTGCGGCTTGCCGGCGGACGGCGTTTATCCCCGCGACCCGCACTCGGCCTTTACCCACCTGTACCACTATCCCATCGACGGCGGCCTCGTGGATGGCCCCATCTACGGCAGCATCTGGAACAAACTGATTGGCATCACACTGTACGAAGCGGACGAGTACGCCGAATTCCAGTCGCCGCTCGTGGTGTATCACGATGATTACGGCGATTATTCCTCCGACGAACCCACCATGGACGGCACGGCCAGCCTGAGTTATATGCTCTCGGCCCTGCAGATGGAGGGCAACACAAACCGGCGCACCGCGGTAAAGGACCGCTATGGCGCCATCGTCCGCGGCGATACGACCCAAAAAGTGATCCACCTGGTTTTTACCGGACACGAACACGCCGGGGGCTGTCCTGCCCCCCGGTGAGCGGTACCAAAAATAAGTAGAGAAAGTACGTGAACTCGTAACTTTCACACTTAAAAATGGATTACCATGCGAAAAAGCAGATTCAACGAAAGCCAGCGGCAAGCGATCCTGGACAGCCACCTGAAAGGGCACAAGACAGTGGAGCAGATATGCGAAGAGCATCAGATTAGCCCTGCCACGTTTTACAAATGGAAAAATGAGGTAGAAACGGAGCGCAATGATGATAAGCGGCGCTTGAAAGAATTGGAAACGGAGAACCTTCGGCTCAAAAAGATGTATGCCGAATTGCAGCTCAAACATGAGGTGATGAGCGAGGCAGTGGACATCCTAAAAAAGATGCAGGCCCAAAGGAAAAGGCGGACCTGATGGGCCAAATAGATGCCAAAGTTGTGGAGGTGAGCATTCGACGGATAAGTAGTTGGCTACGCCTGCGGCGCTCGGGGTATTACGAGAAAAAAGGGAAAGGAAATCCGGACACTTCGATACGTTCAGATGAGTGCGTGCTGCAGTTGATGAAGAAAATCCGGCGTATGCACCGGGCGTGGGGATTTCGGCTCATATTCGCTTATATGCGCAAGGAAGGCGAAAAAATCGGCAAAAGACGCGCCCACCGGCTTTATATGAATGCCAAAATGAGTTTGCATCGCAATCCCAAAAAACCGCGCATTAAACGCGTGTTCGAAAAATTGTTACCGCCCGAAAAGATCAACGAAGGCTGGGCCATGGACTTTTTAAGCGAATGGGTGATCGGGGAAAAACAGCAAAGTGTGCGCATCATCAATGTCGTGGACGAATGTTCCCGAAAAGACCTCTGGGTGGAGGCAGCCCATAGTATCACGGCTGCAAAACTGGTTGAGGTATTGGATAAAATTGTGGGTATGCGCGGCAAACCCCGTTACATTCGTTGCGATAATGGACCGGAGTTTATCAGTGCCGTATTGAAGGAATGGGCCACGGAAAACAAAATCGAAATCAAATTCATTCAGCCCGGCAAACCGACCCAGAATGGTATCATCGAACGCCTCAACGGAACGGTCAGAAAGGAATGCCTCAACCTCAACTGGTTCCATTCCCTGGAGGAAATTAACGACCTGCTGGGACAATGGTATAAAGCTTATAACTTTGACCGGCCCCATTCCTGCCTCAAATACCAAACCCCGGCAGCCTTTGAAAACCTAAATCAGAGTCTCTACTTTAAAATGGTACCGCTTTGAGGGGGGCAGGACAGGGCGTAAACGATATTTTGAAAACGCTGAAA
>JAKLJF010000417.1 GCA_023151335.1 Thermoanaerobaculia bacterium
ATGCGGATGAAATTCCTGAGCATGGTTGAAGCGCGTTTGGTGGTAAAAATTACTCGCTGCGCAAACTTTTCACGGGGTTGGCCAGCGCCGCTTTTATGCTTTGGTATCCAACCGAAAGCAAGGCGATGAAGAGGGCGCCCAGCCCTGCCAGCGCAAAAACCCACCATTTTACTTCGATCCGGAAGGCAAAGTTTTCCAGCCATTGGCGCATTGCATACCAGGCCAGCGGCGTAGCCAGCGCCAGGGCGATCAGCACGAGTTTGAGGAAATCGCGCGACAATAGTCCGACGATGCTGCCGGCAGTGGCGCCCAGTACCTTGCGCACGCCAATCTCCTTGGTGCGTTGCTCGGCGGTAAATGCGGCCAGGCCAAACAAGCCGAGGCAGGAGATCAGCACCGCCAGGATAGCGAATATGCCGGCAATAGTGCCGATGCGTTGCTCTGCCGCGTATATGCGGGAGAAAGCGTCGTCCATAAAGCGGTATCTGAAAGGTTGGTCGGGCGCTATGGCTGTCCATTTGTTTTTCAGATCGGCGATCAGCGCCTGGCTCTCAGCCGCCTTGTAACGTATGGTCATCGCGCCCCGGGAGTCGCCCAACTGGAAAGACAGCGCGCCGATATTGTCGCGCAAACTGGAAAAGTGGAAGTTTTTAACCACACCCACCACCGTGTACTCAATAAAATCTTCCGGTTTGGGCTGGCCGTCGATGCGCCTGGCTATGCCGAACACCTTCTGTCCGATCGGTTGTTCGGCGTATCCGAACAATTCGGCGGCCCGTTCATTCAGCACCATGGCGGTACTGTCGGAGGGATAGGTGTCGGGATCCAGAAACCGGCCTGTTTTCAATTCCAAACCCATGGTTTTGAGATAATCTTTATCGACCCGCCAGTTTTGCATATTGACCGACTGGTCTTCCCGGAATTCCCTGATTTTGGAGAAGGTATTATCGCTGCGGTTGGACGGCACCGGCAGGTATCCGGAAATGGAGGCGGCTTCCACGGCGGGGTTTTTCAGCGTTTCCTGCCGGAAAGCCCTGATGTTATCGCCCAGGGCATAAGCGTCGTCCACGATCAATACCTGCTCTTTTTGAAAACCCAGTTTTTTATGTTGTATAAAATTGAGTTGCTGATAAACCAATCCGGTGGCGATAATGAGCACTATAGCGGTGGTAAATTGAAAAACTACCAGGGCGCTGCGCAAACGCGCGCCGCCTGAACGTCCGGCTGCCTGGGATTTCAGCACCTTTATCGGATCGAAGGCCGAGAGGAAAAATGCCGGGTAAATACCGGCCAGCAACCCCACAATACCGATACCGGCCACTAATGACAGCCAAAACACGGGATTGCTCCACGGCATGGCGATCGGCCGGGAGGTCAGTTCGCTGAAAGCCGGCAAGGCGAGCGCCACGATCAGTATCGCGAGCGTCATGGCCATCGCGGCCAGCAGGGTGGTTTCGCTCAGAAACTGTTGTACGAGGGCCGAACGCTGGCTGCCCAATACTTTCCGGACGCCGATTTCCCTGGCCCGGGGTGCCGAGCGCGCCGTGGAAAGGTTCATAAAATTGATGCAGGCAATCAGCAGGATAAACGCGGCAATGGCCGAGAAAATCCACACGTATTGAATGTTGCCATTGGGCTGGAGCTCTATGTTAAGGTCGGAATGCAGGTGAATGTCGGGCAGCCATTGCAGGTGCAGGCGCGCGTACTGCCCGGTTTTTTCGAATTCCTCCAGCGACATGCCCAGCAGCCGTTGGGCTGTCAGCGCGATCTTTGATTTGGCCAGCGCGGCGAATTTTGATTTGAAAACTTCCGGATCAACGCCCTTGCGCAGCAGGAGGTAGGTTTGAAAATTATTGCTCATAGCCCAAAGCGGCGGGTCTTCTTTAACTTCCTGGTCGCCGTTGAGGGAAAGCAGCAAATTGCTCTGAAAATGCGTATTGGCCGGCATATCTTCGAAAACGCCGGTTATCTGCCAGCGTTCGCGGTTGTCGAGCACGAGCGTCTGGCCCACTGCCATCTGTGGAGTGCCGAAATATTTCTCCGCCCGGCTTTTGGAAATAGCCGCCGACATGGGCCGGGTGAGGCATTTTGCCGGGTCGCCCTGCAACATTTTGAGCGGGAAAACTTCAAAAAAGGAGCTGTCCGCGGCCAGAACGTCTTCTTCGCGGATGTTGACCTGGCCCTGGCCGTCGCGTTTGACCAGGTAGCTGCCTCTTTGCCGGAAACGGCAAAAAGCCTGGATTTCAGGCAAGGCCTGCGCGGCTTCCGGGCCAACGATCGAACCGACGACCGCCAGTTTAAATTCTGAACCGCCGAATTTGATGTCCGCGGCAGGCCTGAAAATGCGTTCCGCGTTCGGGTTCCAACGGTCGTAGCTCAACTCGTGGGCCACGTACAGCAGGATGAGCATACAACAGGCCACCCCCGTAGCCAGTCCGGCCACGTTGATAAAGGTGAAGGCTGTGTTTTTGCGCAAATTGCGCAACGCGATTTTTATATAGTTCTGAAACATATCGTTTTCAATGCTTTAACCTTTTTTCTAAACCCTCTAAACCCTCTAAACCCTCTAAACCCTCTAAACCCTCTAAACCTTCATAAACCCTCATAATCCCTCACTCCGTCCGCAAGCTATCCGCCGGTTGCGCCAGCGCCGCTTTTACGCTTTGCGCGCTCACGGTAAGGGCGGCCACCAGCAAGGTGAGGCCGATGGCCAGCAGGAAAATGCCGGCGTTCAGGGCGATGCGGTAAGGATAGTCTTCCAGCCAGTTGTTCATGGCCCACCAACCGACGGGCGCAGCCAGTAAAAAGGCCAGCAGAATGAGCCGGATAAACTCTTTGCCGAACAAGCCGAGGATTTGCCCGGTGGATGCGCCCAACACTTTGCGCACGCCAATCTCTTTTTTCTTTCTCGCCGCTGTAAAAGAGATCAATCCGTAAAGCCCCAGGCAGCCGATAAAAATAGCGATACCGCAAAATCCCTGTACCATACCGAGCAGGGCGCTTTCCATTTCATAAAACCGGGCGATTCGGTCATCCAGAAACTCGTAGCTGTAGTATTCGTCCGGAAATATCTGATTCCAGGTTTTTTCCAGCACGGCCAGCGTCCGGGTCGTTTGCGACAGATCAATTTTTACGCCGCAGGCCATATAATTGTCAAGGGAAGACATCAGCACCACGGGCCCGATTTCTTCACGGAGCGATCGGGTGTGAAAATCGCGCACCACGCCGACAATAGGCGCTTTGATGCCCCAAACCCGGAAGGATTTGCCGATGGCTTCATCCGGGGCCGACAAGCCGAGTTTTTTTAAGGCTGTTTCGTTGATGAGATATTCCCGTACCGTGTCGCTGGGCTGGAGGTTGCGGCCCGCGACCAGTTGAAGGCCGAAGGTTTCGAGGAAGTGTTCGTCGGCGGGCCGGGTGTCGATCTGCCAGAGTTCGTCCTCCTGGCGGGTGTCGAAACGGCAGTTGGTGGTATTGTTGGTATTACCGGCAGGCGAATCGAAGGCGAAGCTGACGTTTTTGACGCCGGACACTTGCATCAGTTGCTGACGCAGGGTTTGCGCCTTCGATTTGTCCGTTTGCGGCAACGGCAACATGACAATGGCCTCTTTCTGGAAACCCATGCTGGCGTTTTTCAGGAGCCGCATTTGCCCGGTGATCACCAGGGCGGCAATCACGAGTATCTGGCAGATGACGAATTGTGCCACCACCAGTCCGCGGCGTACGGAATAGCCGCCGAGGGTTTGCGTGGTGATCTTACCTTTCAGCGCCTGAACCGGTTTAAAACCGGCCAGTACCAATGCCGGATAGGCCCCGGAAAACAGGGTGACCCCCAGCAGCATCGCGAGGAGAAACGCCCAAAGGGTAAAATCATTCGACCATTCGATCGCGATTTTGGAATGCGTGAGATCGTTCACCGCCGGCAGCAGCCAGTATGCCAGTGCGAGGGATGACAGCACGGCAAAAAGCGTAATGATGCCTGTTTCCAGTAAAAACTGGGTAAAGAGCTGCATGCGGCTGCTGCCCACCACTTTCCGCACGCCTACCTCCCGCGAGCGGTTGAGCGCCTGCGCGGTGGCGAGGTTGATGAAATTGATGCCGGCGGTACCCACCAGTAGCAACCCAACCACCACCAGCGCCCAGAGCAGGGCTTTTGGCACGTCGCCGCCATAATCGGGGTTGAAGTACATGTCTGAAAGCGGCTGCAGGTGGTGCTCCCATTTATCGTGATCCTCATGAAACTTTTTAATAAAAGGTTTCATGTTTTGTTCTATATCCGCTGCCTTGACGGCGGGTGGCAGCACGACGAAACACTGCTGGTTGCTGCTCACGCCGCCCCAGTGTTCCAGGTCTTCTTTAGGCGTGATCGATTGGTAAGACGCGTAGGAGAGGAAAATCTCCCGCTTGAATTCCGTGTTGGGCGCGATGTCGGCCAGAAGGCCTGCTACTTTATATTCCTGCTTGTTGTCCACGCGGATGGTTTGCCCGACCGGATTTTGATCGCCAAAAAGTTTGGCCGCCATCGAGGTGGTTATCGCGGCGGTAAACGGTTCCCGCAGGACGTTTTTGTCGCCTTTGAGCCACTGGTAATCAAACACATCAAAAAATTCCGGTTCGAAAAAACCCATTTCCTGTTCCAGCATGAATTTTTTTCGCTGTTCCGTGCCTTTGCTGCCTACCGATACCAGGCTATTGTATAAAAATCTGGTTTGGGCGACAACCTCCACCTCCGGAAAATCGCTGCGAAAAGCCTTTGCAAAAGGGTAGGGGACCCCCGGCGTCTGGATCCGGTTGCCAAAATGAAGATCGGTAACGATCCGGTAAATGCGGTCGGCTTTGGCGTGATAGGTATCGGTGCTTAAATGGAACCGGGCGAGTAAAAAGATGAGCAGGCCGCAGGTGATTCCAAGGGTCAGTCCGGCCACATTCACAGCGGTGTAGCTGCCATGCCGGCGTAAATTGCGGAAAGCGACGGTCAGGTAATTGCGTAACATGGTAGTCAGTTTGTCTTGAAGGGCTCTTTGCTGAACGGAAAGATCAGGAATTCCGGATGATCCCGGTACCGGTAAGTGTGGGTTCCGCAAAAACCGCGCGCGGAAGGGGAGAGTGGGGGTGGTTCGCGGTTTATGCGCAGCCCATGCTCGCCTGT
>JAKLJF010000418.1:0-306 GCA_023151335.1 Thermoanaerobaculia bacterium
GAGATAAGACCTTATTGGCTTTTTCCCGGAACACCCTATCTTGCCCCCAGAAAAAACACCTTGTTATATTATGAAGAGAGAAACATATCTGGAACAACACCGCCACCACAAAACCTGGCTGAACTACCTCGCCTTTTACAAAGATGAAATGCAGGTATTGCAAAAACGCCTGGAAGAAGTAGCCGCCAAAAACAGTGACCATGAAGTACTGGCCATGGTGGAACATTTTCAAAACCAGCTGATCCTGCAGCGGGAACAACACGATATCCTGCGCCATGACATCAAGCAGTACGAAAACCAGATCGA
>JAKLJF010000418.1:316-4896 GCA_023151335.1 Thermoanaerobaculia bacterium
AAAGCTGTTTGAAAACAACCCTGTATTCGCTGAAAACAGCCGGCCAAAGGAAGAAACAGAACTAACCGACCGGGTAGAAACCTTCGGGCGCCTGTTCCATGAAATGAAGGAAGAACTGTACCATTTCGTGGCAAGGAGGCTTTAGGGCATTGGGTCATTGGAGTGTATTCCGGAACTTTATATTGCCGGACATTGGCAGTATAAAGTTCAGTAAACCTTGCAAGAGGGGTTCGCCTTTTCATTTTGCCATGCGGGCATCATGAATCGCCTGCAACAGCCCGTTTGCATCGGCATCGCCGCCCAATTGCCAGAACATGATCCCGCCCAATCCTTTTTCGCGGGCGTATTTGGTCTTTAGAGCAATGGAGGTGGCATCGTCGAAGGTGGCAAACTCGCCGCGCGCGACGCTGTAGGCATAAGGCGCCTGCGCGATAGAATCCCGGTAAAAGACGAAGCCGTCTTTCGGCGAAAGTTTCGCGTCGAACTGCCGGTAGGAAATAAAGGATTTGAATTTGCCGGGCTGGTACAGCCCGTTGCCGATGTTGGGCACCTGTTCCCAGGTTCGGGCGTAGAAGGCGGCCCCGATCACGATCTTTTTCCGGGGCACCCCGATCGAATCGAGGTAGCGTACGCCGTAATCGGCCGAGAGCTGCTGCCCCGGCGAGGAGTACAGGGGCGTATGGTGTCCTGTTTGCGTACTGAAACCGCTGACAAGGTCGTAGCTCATCAGGTTCACCCGGTCGAGCAGGGGCATTACCCCGGCCCATTCGACGGATTGGTCGAAAAAACGCTGAAAGCCGCCGGCGGCGAAACTGATCTCATAGCGGGGGCCCAATACGCGGCGGAGTTCCTGCACCAGCAACGTGAAATGACGTTTGTCGGCGGGATCGTAGGCATGGCCGGGGTATCCTTCGATGGCGGGGTATTCCCAGTCCAGGTCGATGCCATCGCAGTTGTATTCCCGGATCAGCCGCAGAACGGAGGCGGCGAATTCCCGGCGCGCTGCTTCGCCGGCGAAAACGGGGGAACAGGTTTCACAACCGCCCCAGCCGCCAAGGGAAAGCAACACTTTCAGCCGGGGATTTTTTTGTTTCAATGCCACCAACTTGCGGATGGTCAGGCTGTCCGCGGCGTTGTCTACTGCCAGTTCATTGCCGCGCAGGTGGCAAAAACTGTATATGATCTGGGTCAGCTGATCGGCACGGAAACGGTCGATCTCGTTCGCATTGCCGCTGAAATAGGCGATGACGTCGATATCTGCCGGGAGCGAGGCGCTTTTTTGCGCGGTTTTGCAGGCCCAGAAGGCAGTGAGAAACAGGAGAACCAGGAGCGATTTTTTCTGAATCATGTTGGGTAAATTGAAAAGTTTGGCGCCTTATTGAATGGACAGCCGGGCTATTCATGGGGTAATGACTGTTCCCTTTTTCCCAGCGCCTCGCGCACGGTTGTTTCATCTGCCAGGTACGGTACCGTCACCTGCAAATGGGGGTAGGTCTCCATCGCCCGCCGGATGGTGGTGAGTGCATGCGGGTTGCGGGCCCAGGCGCGGCGCGCAATGCCGTTGTTCACGTCCCAGAAGAGCATGGCGTGCAGGCGCCGGTCGGCTTCCGTTGTGCCGTCGAGCACCATGCCGAAGCCGCCGTTGATCACCTCGCCCCAGCCCACGCCGCCTCCGTTGTGCAGGCTGACCCAGGTGGCGCCCCGGAAGCTGTCGCCGATGACGTTGTGTACGGCCATGTCGGCCGTGTAGCGCGAGCCGTCGTAGATGTTGGCTGTTTCGCGGAAGGGCGAGTCGGTGCCCGACACGTCGTGGTGGTCGCGGCCCAGCACCACGGGGCCTGCCAGTTCGCCGGCGGCAATAGCGTCGTTGAAAGCTTTGGATATACGCATACGGCCCGCTGCGTCGGCGTACAGGATGCGGGAAAAAGAGCCCACTACCGGCAGGTTTTGATGTGCCGACCTGATCCACAACAGGTTGTCGTTGATCTGGCCCAGGATGTCTTCCGGCGCTTCGGCCAGCATTTCTTCCAGTATCCGTGCTGCAATGGCGTCCGTTTTTTGCAGGTCTGCCGGATCGCCGGAGCAACACACCCAGCGGAAAGGCCCGAAGCCGTAGTCGAAACAAAGCGGCCCCATGATGTCTTCCACGTAGGAAGCATAGCGATAAGGCGAAGCCATCACGCTGATCTCGCCGGGGGCGAGTGGCCGGGTGCCGGGTTTGAACACCGGGGCGCCCACGTCGCCGGCTTCTTTCAGGAAGGCGTTGCCATAGTCCCAGAAATACATGCCGCGTTCGGCCATCGCGTTCACGGCGGCTGCATGGCGGCGCAGGGAGGCGGCCACGGCTTCCATGAATTTGGGCTTGTCGCTCACCAGCAGTTGTTTGGCTTCTTCAAAGGTGTACCCGACGGGGCAATAGCCCATGTCGTGGATATTGTGACAAGAGGTTTGATCGGAGCCGAGTTCGATGCGGATGTCGTCTTTGGCAAAACGTTCCCAGAGGTCCACGATATTGCCGTGGTAGATGAGCGCCACGGCCTCGCGCTTGCGCCGGCATTCTTCCAGGCGCACGATCAGGTCGGTCAGGTCGGTGTACACGTTTTTTTGTTCGATGTAGCCGTCTGTAAGGCGCTGCCGCACGGCGTCGCCGTCTACCTCGGCGATCACGCCCACGCAGCCGGTGATGACGGCCGCCCGGGCCTGCGCGCCCGACATGCCGCCCAGGCCGCTGGTGACGAATACCCGGCCCCTTAAATCCTTATCGCCCAGGCCCATTTTGCGCCCGGCATTGAGCAGGGTAATGGTGGTGCCGTGCACAATGCCCTGCGGCCCGATGTACATGAACGAACCGGCGGTCATCTGGCCGTATTGCGTGACGCCCAGCGCGTTGAAGCGGTTCCAGTCTTCTTTTCTCGAATAGTTGGGAATCATCATGCCGTTGGTCACCACCACGCGCGGCGCCTCCGGGTGACTGGGGAACAGGCCCAGCGGGTGGCCGGAATACAACACCAGCGTCTGGTGTTCGGTCATTTCCGAGAGGTAGCGCATGGTGAGCAGGTACTGGGCCCAGTTCTGGAATACCGCCCCGTTGCCGCCATAGGTGATGAGTTCGTGCGGATGTTTGGCTACCTTTGGGTCGAGGTTGTTCTGGATCATCAGCATAATGGCGGCAGCCTGCCGGCATTTGGCCGGGTATTCGGCGATGGGCCGGGCGTGCATGGGGTAGTCGGGCCGGAACCGGTACATGTAGATGCGGCCGTAGCGCTCCAGTTCGTCGGCAAATTCTGCCGCCAGCGTTTCGTGCCATTCCGGCGGGAAATAGCGCAGGGCGTTGCGCACGGCCAGTATTTTTTCTTCCTCCGGCAATACGCCTTCGATCACCCGCCGCGGCGCGTGGCTCACCGTGGGGTCAAGCGGTTTGGGCGCGGGCAGGGTAGCGGGGATGCCGGTGCGGAGGGCGGTTTGGAAGGTGGTGAGGGCAGGCATAATATTGCAAATTTTTGGGCGAAGGTAGAAATTGCCGGGCGCTCCATCAGGCTATGGTTGTTTACTATTAAGAAGCGTACATCAAACAAGCCCGTACATCCGCTTTTGACATACAAAAATACACGTTTTGAACAAGCCAAACAATTCATCCGCTCCCTTCCTCACCGCCGCCTGGCGCCGTATCATATTGTTCAATTACCGGGTGGAGCCGGGCATCTTGCAGCCCTGGCTGCCGGCGCACACCGAAGTGGATCTCTGGAACAATACCTGCTACGTCAGTCTCGTGGGTTTTATGTTCCAGAACACGCGCATCCGGGGCTGGAGAATCCCGTTTCACGTCAATTTTGAAGAAATAAACCTCCGGTTTTACGTCCGGCATCCGGACAAAAACACGGGCGAATGGAAACGCGGCGTGGTGTTCATCCGGGAGATCGTGCCGAAACCGGCTGTTACCTGGATAGCCAACACGCTCTACCGCGAGCAGTACCGCACGCGCCGGACGTGGCACCGCTGGAAAGAAAAACCGGAAAAACTCCAGGTGGAATACGCCTGGCGGGAGGCCGGCCACTGGCAGTCCTTAGCCGTGCAGGCCGAAAACCGGCCGCAAGACCTGATCGCGGGCAGCGAGGCGGAATTTATCACCGAGCACTATTGGGGCTACACCCGCTGGGACGCACACCGTACGCTGGAATACCGCGTAGAGCACCCGCGCTGGCAGGTGTACCCGGTGCAGTCGTGGCACGGCGACGTGGATTTCGGCAGGGTGTACGGGCCGGCGTATGCAAATCTGAAAGATGCCGTTCCCGTGTCGATTTTTTTGGCGGAAGGCTCGGCGGTCAGGGTATATAAGGGGCGGTTTGCAGGTAGTTGAGGGTGCCTCATAAGTTATTGTACATTGAAAATTGGACATTGTTCATTGAACATTAAATATTTAAAAAATTAAAATATAAGAATTTATAAATTTAAAATGTTCAATATACAATGTCTAAGGACCAATTTTCAAGTCTTATGAGACACCCTCGTAAATCAAAAGTCTGTGCCCAGCGCGATATGCAGCACGGGGTCCTGCACCACACGGGTTTCGATGCCCCAGC
>JAKLJF010000418.1:4906-5136 GCA_023151335.1 Thermoanaerobaculia bacterium
TGACGGCCACGGTGGGCGGGTTGTACACGTAAACCGTATTGAGCGGGTTGTCGCCGCGGTAGGGGCTGCTGCCCTGCCAGGCGGTTCCCACATCGAAGAAAGCCAGCAGTTGGAAATTGCGCCAGAAGGAGCCCAGCACCGGTTTATTGGAAAAATATTTGAAAATGGGGACGCGCAATTCGCTGTTCAGCAGGGCGTAGGAGCTGCCGTTGCGGATGTTTTGTTTAAAG
>JAKLJF010000419.1 GCA_023151335.1 Thermoanaerobaculia bacterium
CACGTTATTGCTCCGATACTTGCCGGGTTGAGGCATGGGAAAAACGGACGGGGGGAGGTGAGAATGGGAATTTGGGATGACAAATTTTGAAATAGTTCAAAATGCCTGCGATTTTATTGATTAGTTTTGGAGGCCTCGTTTAATTTTCAAAATTACAGCCATGAGTTTCTTTATCTTTATTGCACTTACCCTCCTCGTTGGGTTTGTCATTGTTTTGATTGGAAGGCATACTAATTCCCATTCTGATCGTGCCGTGCAAACAAAAAACACTTTTGATTCAGAAGTGATCCAGCCCAAAACCATTTCCAAAGTAGAAGAGATTCCCCCCCCTTTGATTAGCAATTCGGCCAAACCTTATAAAAGGCACATTGCCTACTTCGTTTTAAAAGTAAATGACCTTAAAGAAAGTGTAGATTACATTAGCTCCAAATTGCGAATGTATGACAAACTTGATTTTGAAATAAATGGCCGTGACTGGCTCATTTACGACGGAAAAAAAAAGTACATAGGGAGACTCCGCATCAATAATTATTCGAGGGTAGAAAAAACCTTGTCTGAAAACCCGAAATGTTTTGCCTTTGTCGAAAGCTTGCCTTTTTGGAATGATTATTACAACCGATGGGAAGGCGGATTAGTTATTGGCATGTTTGTGGGCTGGCCCGAAGAGACGGATTTTAGCATTTATCAATCAAACCTTGAGGGTACTGGAGTACGCAATACCATTAGCGCAAGTCCCTGTTTCCCTTACAGAAAAATTGAATTGTCAGATTCAGTTGATATTTTGACGAAACAGGCCTACCTTTTAATTAATTCAGGACATTTGGAGAACGCATACGAGGCGTTAATCAAACTTTGGAAAGTTAAGAAGGTGTGGCTGCATGATTTGGTAGTAATTGCCCGAAAATTGAAAAGATATTCGGAGGAAAAGGAGTTTTTACTCGAATACATTGCCTCCCAAAGTGGAAATTTAACCCCTGAATATGAAACACGATTACAGGTAATTGAAAACCGGTTCAGGTAGGAGAAACAAATTTTTAGAAATAATACTGTGCCCCTATCTGTACCCCAAAACAAAAACCCCCTCGCAAGTAACTGACTTGCAAGGGGGTTTTAAATTTAGTTGTTGGCCCACAAGGATTCGAACCCTGACAAACAGAACCAAAATCTGCTGTGCTACCGTTACACCATGGGCCAGCACCAATTGTGCTTTTCAAAAGCGGGTGCAAAGATAGATCGGCAATTTTTTCCCTGCAACCCCTGCCGGATGTTTTTTAAAAAAAACCTTCAGTTGACACGGTACCACTGCTGGGTACGGTAAAATGGGCCGAGGTACCCGCGCACGACCAATACGTTGGGGTCGCCATCCTTGAGCCATAAATTGCAGCCGTACCATTTGCCTTTTTCCGGGTCGAGAATACGTCCCGACTGCCAGTATCCGCCTTTGGATTTCATGTTTTCCAGAATGACCATGTTCAGCACCGGCTGATTTTTTCGCTCACCCGGGCACTTGTCGCATTTGCGGTCGGGAGCGGACTTGAGCAGGCGAATCACTTTACCGAAAATCTGACCGTTTTGTTCGTACACCTGCACGTGGCTTTTGGCCTCGCCGGTTTCGTCGTCAATCGTTTTCCAAACGCCTATGGGCGTTTGAGCCTGCAGCACTGCCGCGAAACAGCTTAGCAGGAGCATTAAAAAAGTTTTTTGCATAACAACCTGGGTGTAGCGTTCGGGTAAAACCAATTATGCTTTTTTCTTGGCTTCGGCGCGCAATTTGGAAGGCTTCGGGCGGGTGTTGCCGTGGGAGCCCCGGCGGATTTTGCCGCGTTTCGTTTTAAAATCTCCTTTTCCCATGAGTGGTGAAATTTCGTAGGTTGAGTAGATAGTTTGTGTTGAAAAATCAGGCCGCAAAATTAGGCATATTCTGAAAATCAAACATACCGCACCCTGATTTCGCTGACAAAAAAACGGCCCGGAGCAGTAGCCCCGGGCCGCCATTGTATAGGCATTGGTTTAAAAATCAACCTTTGTCGAAGCGGATCTCCTGAATGCTGGCGCTTGCACCGTTTACTTTCAGGTAGATGTACACGCGATACGAACCGTTGGCAGCCGACATATTACCGATGCAATATTGATCGCTGTTTTCGCGGCTGGTGCCCTGGTGTACCTGGCTGAACGATTTGGGTTTGCTCGAATTGAAAAACGAGCGGATCGTTTCGGTCGCTTTTGCCTTGGGTACTACCTGCTCGTTGTCGAGAATCGAGATTTCGACGTTGTCGGCAAAATATTTCGATAACGCGTCGGCATCGCCGGCGTTCAGGGCTTTTGCGATCGCTTCGAGGCTGGGATTGCCCTGGCCGGCCATCAGGGTCAGCGGGGCAAAAAGCAGCAGAAAAAGCATGTTTCTCATCACTTAACAGTTTTAATGATTTGATTAGAATGGATGTCTGACCCTTTATACGTCAGGATCTGTACAAGGAAACTGCCAAAAGCGATTTTTTAGTGTTAAGGCAAAGTTAAAGGCTTTAAACGCTTTAGTAAGGCGTAGCGTCTTTTAGCGGTGTTAAAGTTGATTTTCGGGGCTGAACTTTAACTTACTGGGGGTTAGCAAAGGTTAGTTCCGGCATTGAGTATGTACCGAAGTCTGTACCAAAAACTTATGTTTGTTCTTGCATCCTTCATTTGATTTAGGTCTCTTTGAGGCCGCATTTTAAATCCGATTCAGTGCCCATGCGCCCACCTACCATCGCCATCGTACAAAGAGGTTATGCCGATCGGTATGGCCGCCAGCGGCTGTACCTGCGGTATGCCTGGAATTTCCAGACGAACTACATCGTGCTGCCCTGGCGCTTACTGCCCAAAGATTGGGACTCCGTGGCCCAAACCGTAAAGTCGCGCGCCACCCTCGGCGGCGAAACGGCCTTGACAGTGAACGGAGACTTGGCTAAGACCATGAACAAAGCCTATGCCATTATCGCCGAAATGACTACCACCGACATTCCGCCATCCTTCGATGAATTCCGGATGCGGATGGGCGCCGGCAAAAAAGTGGCCCGGCACTTCGCAGAATCTGCCCGCGAACTGCTGCAACAGGAATTGGATGCCAACGAAATCGCTTACCGGACCTTCAATACCTACCGGGCAGCAGTGAACAAGTTTGAAGAGACTATGGGCAAACTGAGTATCCAGGAACTCAGCCACGAAAAGGTGCTGGACTTTAAACGGAAACTCGTAATGTCGGGCAAGGAAAACCTGGCCAGCCAGTATATCCGCTACCTGAAAATCATTTACGGCCGGGTCCTGAAATATTTTGACCTAAAGGATGTTCGGAAGCCGTTCGACAGCGTGGACATCAAGGTGGTCAAAATTTCGGATAAGAAAAGTTTGTCTTTGGATGAATACGCCATCTTCCGGAAAGCATTCACCCAGGCCAAGCCGGGCAGCAAGAATTTTGAAACCCTGCGCCGTTTTTTAATCATGTGTCGCGGGTTGCGCTACTCCGACACCCAGCACATTAAAAAGGACGACCACTATTTTGAGATGAAAGACGGCGATGCCTTGTACCGGTACCTGATCACCGCCGCTCAGAAAACGGGAAGTAAAGAGATCGTTCCCATTTCGGAAGGCGATGCCGAACTGCTCCTTCAGTGGCGTCCGGACGGTTTCCTCTTCCCGAAACTCAACTACCAGACCTACAGCAACTGGCTCCGCAAGATCAGCCTCGACCTCATCGGCCGGGAAATTACCTCACACTACGGCCGCCACTTCACGGGCGACTTCATCCTGAACAACGGCGACATGGGCATCGAGGACGTCAAAAAAATCCTCGGCGTGAAAAGCGACCGCATCGCGGAGATTTATGCGCAGAAGGATATTAAGGAGGTGTTGAAGAAGTTTTATAAGGCGGTGGAGGGGTTAGAAGGGAAAGCAGAGTAAAACACTAGAGTCTTAGCATAAACAGGACAATTTACCTTTGTCAAGCAATTGTCCCGCCATAACACCTTACCTTTGCCACTCAGACCAAGGTAAAAAAATGGCGCGCCGCCTTGTATCCATATCCCTCGCTTTTGCCGTCTTGCTCTCCTCGACAAGCTGGCAGTTGAACCTGCACCTCTGCGGTGGGGAAATGGTCAATTGGGCGCTTTGGAGCAAGGCCGAAGGCTGTTCGTCCGAAGAAAAATCGACGCCGCTATGCGAACGACACCAGGGACTGTCCAAGAAAAAGTGTTGCGGAGAACGCGACATTGCTATGCGCGGGTTGGAACATCAACGCACATTTCAGACTGACGGAGCCCTGATAGTGCCGGCACATTTCGATTGGAATGCCCCTTCGACGTTGTTGGATTATCGCTTTTCAGTGATCGAATCCGTCTATTCACGCACGCCGCACTGGCTGAAATATAAACCGCCACCGCCTAAACGCGATACCCAAGCCTTTCTGCAGGTTTTCCGTATTTAGATTTAGTTGCCCTTCCACTTTGGCGACACCCGTTCCGGGTGCTCGCCTATCGTCGTTAGCCCCTTTTGATTCGTAAAGAAGGCGCGCGACGCCCGGTTGAAAAATATTTTTGAAGGCCATGCAACCTTTCTCCTTTCCAGCCTAAACTTCTATGGCGAAGCCGATCATAAAAGACGCCGACTATTTGTCCGACCCCGATGAGTCGGCGTTGGCTGCCGCTTGTTGCAGGGGTGACAGTCGGGCTCAGCGTAAGTTGTGGGAGCGATATAAAAACCGGATGTATGGTGTCTGCTTGCGCTTTACAGCCACGGTCGAAGATGCCGAAGATGTATTGCAAGAGGGATTCATTCAGGTGTTTCGCGACATCTGTCAGTACCGGGGAGAGGGCAGTTTGGAAGGTTGGGTGCGACGCATAATGGTCAGGACGGCTTTACAACATCTTCAAAAACAAGAGACCACGCTTGAACTGATTGATTTGGCTGTGTTGGAACACCTGCTCCTTGATGAGATAAAACCGGGAAAGATTGACGAGGAACCGGGTCGATTAGTGCAAATACTCCAAAAACTGCCGCCTGGGTTTCGTGCCGTATTGAATTTATACGTCATCGAGGAGCGCAGCCACGAAGAAATCGCTCGCGAACTGGGCATTTCGGTCGGCACTTCCAAATCTCAAC